>CAZAWD010000023.1:0-10230 GCA_964488725.1 uncultured Methanomicrobiales archaeon
TCACTTTTTACCGCGAAGACACGGCTGTTTTTTGTAATGAAGTTATCATAGCCGATAAACTCAGCAGCTTTCCGGTTCTTTGGATGCATAAAGATTTCATCGGTTGTGCCTTCGGCAAGGACACGTCCCCCTTCCAGAATCGCGATACGGTCGGCGAGGTCAAAAGCCTCGGCCCGCGAATGGGTAACCTGAACGATAGTCAGGCCGTCTCGATGCAATTTTTGCAGGTCGCGGATGCACCGCTCTTTTGAGACCGGGTCCAGCGCAGAAAACGGTTCGTCGACAAGAAGAATCTCAGGCTTTACTGCCAGAGCACGCGCCAGAGCCGTACGCTGTGCTTCTCCGCCGGAAAGAGCGGACGCATTGCGGTCCAGCAGATGGGATATTCCAAACCGGTCGGCAAGCTCTTCTGCGGCTGTATTCCGTTCGCCCGCCGGAATTTTCTGCCGCTGCATGCCGTAGCAGATATTCTCCTTTACGGTCAGGTGCGGGAAAAGTGCATAGTCCTGATACACAATACCGATGTTCCGTTTTTCCGGAGGGATGGATGATGCATCACGACCGTTGATTTTTATCATACCTGAGTCCGGCAGATAGAGTCCGGCGATGAGTTCCAGAAGGACGGTTTTTCCGGCACCCGACGGCCCCATAATACAGTAGTAGTCGCCGTCGTGAATCGTAAATGAGCAGGCGCTAAGTGAAAACGGTGAAAGGGACAGGGAGACAGTCTCAAACTCTATCATACCGTGCTCCTATTTTTCCTGCAATCAGACGGAGGATGATAAAAATTCCAAGACAGCTTACGATCATGATGAATGCAACCGCGCTGCTTTCCTTGAGGCCGCCGGTCATGAAGCTGTTGTAGATGAGTGTGGAGATAACCATCGGATAATAGGCGATCATGATGACCGCGGAAAACTCGCTGATGCTTCGCCCCCATGCAAGGACCGATCCGCTTGCAATATGACCAAGCGTCAGCGGCAGGGAGATGGTGCGAAAGATAACCGCGGGCGTTGCCCCGAGAGTGCGGGCGGCGTTTTCAAGATGACGCGGAACCTTTGCAAACCCTTCACGGACGGTGTTCATGTAAAACGGAATGGATACAAAAAACATGGCCGCAACAATTCCCAAAAAAGCATCTTCAAAGGCGATGCCGACCGCCGCGAGCGGGGCGCCTATCCACCCGTTCGGCATGAACAGCAGATAGACCAGAAGGCCGGCGATGGTATGCGGAAGCATAACGGGAAGGTCGACAACCGCTTCAATTATCCTGGCAGCGGTCCCTGAACTACGCGAGAGCAGATAAGCAAGCGGGGTTGCAAAGATAAGAAGGAGGATAACTACACAAAGCCCGGCACCGAAGGTGAGTAAAATAGTAGAGACAACCTCGGTTTCAGTTGCAATCATCCACAGATACGCCGGGTCAGACAGCTGACCGAGGGTAATGTTAATGAGCGCAAGAACGATGAGACCTACCGGGAGTGCTCCCAGCAGAGCGCAGGCAAACAGAAAGGGTGTGCATCGAAACTGCGGTTTCATCGGTAATATAATCTGATGTGAACAATAATAGAGTTAACTAATTTAACTTACGTCAATTGAGTTAACTTTTTGGCTTTAATAATCATACATCATAAGTATCTCTCTGGTCATGGGTGTGGCTGTTTGAGAGTGGTGAATAGAAATGATTTCAGAAAAACATATCCGCACACTTCTAGGTGCGGTATTACTTGTTGTTCTGCTGATTCCGGCTGCATCTGCCGCGGCAGAGACTATTTCCGTTCAGTCGGGGACGCTTACGCTTCCCGCTGACGTAGTAACGAGCGGTACGTCTGTTACCGTTGATGCGAACTCACTTGTCGGTGTGCTGTATACCGGCCTTCCGCATGCTGTTTTCTTTAAAGGCGGAAATCAGGGGATGTATTTTAATCTCGACAGCTTCGACGGGCACACTCACAAAGCACCGTCAAAAGAAGATCAGTGGCATCTCTCTTTAGACGGAAAAGAGGTTACGGAACCTGACTGGTCGGCTGTGCACGTCTCAGACGGTCAGACGATTTTTCTCGTCTTTGATGAAAAGTCAACCGGGAAAACATATGAGTACACATATACGGTTTCAGGTGGCGGAACAGCATCATGGTCAGTCACTCTCATTAACGGTGATACGAAAAAAGTTCTTTCTCAAAGCGAGTTTGAAACTATTGCCGCAAAATATGGAAAGTACACCGTGACCGATGCAGCCGGGGACTGGAAAGGTGTACCGCTCTATGTTCTGGCAGGTATAGTGGATGATGCCGATGAGAACACGTTTAACACCCGTCTCGCAGAAACCGGATACAGTATCAGGGTTACTGATTCCCAGACGGACTCTCCATTCTCCATAAACTTCGACAGCGGAGTTATTGCAAACAACAATGAAATTATTGCAGCAAACACGCTTAACGGTGCCGCAGTCCCGCAGACCATTGGTGAAAAACAGAAACCATGTTACCCGTTGCAGATGCGTGGCGTTTCAGGCGGTCAGCAGATTGGAAATATCGCAACGATTGAACTCATCGATGTACCGGCGGGCACGAACATTCTGTTCCTTTCCGGTAAGATGGAACGTTATCTGACACTGGAAGAGTTTGAAGCAAGTAACCACCATTTCCAGACGGAAAACGGCTATACGGGTATGCCGCTGTATACGCTTGTTGCAGTCATTGATGATGTTGAAGCGGGAACCCCCGGCACCTATGCGGGCGGGCATTTTACGCTGAACACGGATATTATTAAAAACACGCCGTATACTATTGTTGTTACGTCATCTGATGGCACAACCATGGAAATTCCGGTGCAGGAGATTGTCGGCGGCAAAGAGTCTGCTTCTTTGTATATTATTGCCCGGCTGAATGACGGCTCGATGGTTCTTACGGGAACAAAGGTTCAGACGCCGTTTAAGAATGTAAAATCCGTATCACTTGCCGGCCCGGCGTATCAGGGTGATGACTGGTATATTCTTCTGAACGGCCCGCAGTTTGGAATTTATATGAATGCGTCCGAGTTCAGGGCGGCGGCTGACTGCGAGTGGCATACAAAGTCGTTTACTGATCCGTATACCCGCGATGTATGGTCCGGAGTGACTCTTGCAACGCTTGTCGGCTACGTGGACGATATGACGATTCCAATGTCTGCCAATCACGGGGGTTCGTTTAATTTGCAGCTCGCACAGACCGGATACAAAATTATCATCACCGCAGCCGACGGATACAGTGCTGAGATTTCCAGCACGGATATGGCCGGTAATAAAAATGGGTATCTTATTGCGGATACCTTAAACGGCAACCATCTTTCCGGCAAAAATTCCCCGCTCCGGCTGGTCGGCAGTGCGGCATATCTTGATACCGGAAGCAAAGACACCTCAAAGTTTACGAGTGTGGCTGTTGGCGGACTGGTAAAAATCGAGCTGAAAGAGTTCCAGGATGCATCCTCCCTTCCGAAGATAACAGTTGAGAAGCTTGATGGATCGGGCGCGGTTGTTTCCTCGAAGATCATTTACTGGGCAGATATTATTGCCGATTCCAAGACGTATCCGGTAATCGGCGGCGAGTCGGGAACCAGGTATTCGTTTCAGGGGCTGGTCTATGAAGAAGACGGCGAGAAGCTGGGAGAAGGTCTCGGCTGGGATCTGGACGAGAAGTATGTTGACGGTAATTACAAAGTGTCCGAGGTCGTGAAAGGAACTGCAATAAAGAATCTGTCCGATGCCGTCGGAGGCATGAATGAGTCGGATGAGATCAGGTTTATCTGTTCTCTTGATGGCTGGACAACGGTTCTTGAGTATGACAATATCTATAATCCTCCGGCACGGATGGGGACCGCATTTCTTGCATGGTATTCAAATGGAAAGACCGTACCTGACTACAGTCAGGGTCCGCGTCTGTTCTTTACCTCGGATGACAATGTGTTCAGCCATGCTGATATGTATTATACGATAGATGAAGCCCACTGGCATTACAACAGCGGCCGGGCGTCTGCCGGCGGAATTTCCGCGCAGATGGTTGATCTTATTCAGATAGCACCGAAATCCGACGGGTGGCAGTTGAAACTTACCGGTGCAATCAACGAGTCCATTGATAAGGGATACTTTGAGAACGGGCTGACCTGCACGTTTGCAAACGGAACAGAATCCGATCATCAGGCATATTATACGGATGCGTCCGGCAACGTCTTTGGCGGGATGCCGCTGTGGATTCTCACCGGGTTTGTCGATGATGAAAATTATCACACGGGAAAATCATATAACCGTGAACTGGCTCAGAGCGGATATACCATCTCGGTAATTTCAGGTGATGGAAAATCAGTTGAGATTTCAAGTAAGGATGCGTTTATGAACGCCGGATATATTATTGCCAATACCAGAAACGCTCAGCTTATCTCACCCGATGATGGTGGCGCACTTATTTTGACAGGCAGTGCGGTTTCAAAACCTCTGACAAATATTACTGAGATTAAACTGAATCTGAAATCTGCAAAGTCCCCGTCGTTTGGCATTATACTGCTTGCCGCAGGTCTTATTGCAGCGGTTCTGCTGGCCGGAAGAAGGCGGGAATAATTCTACTTTTTTTACCATCCGTCGAATAACAAGACATAATACATCTTTTGACAATATAGTTAATTATACTCATCTAACCTGACAGGTGTTTCTGCGGGCAGGGGAGTAGTGGTGAATTATGAAGAAGAGTATTTTAATAGCAAGCGGGCTGTTTATTGCCGCGGTCTTTCTGACGGCAGCGGCCCTTCCGGTCACAGCCAGTACAGTAGAACAGAATATTGTGCTTTCAACCGGCGATATTATTATTCCAAAAGACAATTTTGACGGTGGCAGCGCTGATGTACCTGTTCCTGCCAACTCGGTTGCCGGGGTAATTTATAAAGCCGTTCCTGATGTTGAGTTCTGGTATAAAGCCGGAAGCAGCAAAACATGGTTCAACTTAAACGAGCTCTATGACCACACCCACAAGGACAAAACAACCGGCGGGGTCTGGAAACTGTATCTGAATGATGTTGAGCAGACCACTGACACGGTTAACGACTACTCAAAGGTTCTGGTAAAATCCGGCGATGTAATCAAACTCGTCTACAGCACGGATAATTTCACGGTTATTCTCAACGTTGCCGATGCAGCAAAACCGACCGCAACCGCATCCCCGCTTCCGTTTGCTGCAATTTTAGCAGGACTCGGAGCAGCAGCAGTTCTCTTTGCCGTGCGTAAAGAGTAAATTATATTTTTTTTGTGAAACTATGAAACGAATTTTTCTATATGCGCCAATTCTCTTTTGTCTGCTCATTGCGTTTTTTTGTTTGTCGCCGGTATCTGCCGCGCCTGAATTTATCTTTGATGCGGTAACCGGACAGTCAGAGGGTTCATTCACTGATGGAAATGCCGACGGCCCGCAGACCGAATTTTCATATGCTTCGGTTGCCGGTCTGTTAAAATCGAACGGGTTTGGTTATACGCTCTATTATAGTCAGAATAAGTACGTGTATACGCTCAATGATATCACGGCACCCAACGGGACAGTGTATCCAAATACCCGCACCCCTGATATGGGATGGTGGGCCTATCGCGGTGAGTACACCGGAAATGAAAAACTCAATGCGGACTCGGTGTTAAACAATGGAGATGTCTTATACATCTATTACAGTCCGAAAGGAGATGAGGCACAGGCGACTGCCTGTATCCGCATGACCGTCTCTTCGGGCGGGGCCGTGAGTTCATGGCCGCTTGAACTCCGCGGCAGTATTACTGTTCCGCTGGGCAAAGAGTATTTCGAGGAGGAAGCCGCAGCGCATGCACGCGTATCGTTTTCTTCTGCTGACGGTGTCTATGCCGGCGTCCCTCTCAGGGTGCTTGTTGGCATGGTTGATGATATCGAAGCAGTCGGGGCGTCGCATTATACCTTTAACACCGGATACGCCGAAAAAGGATATCAGATAACCATTACATCGGCATTGGAAAAGATAGAGTCGGTTTCATCTGTAAATCTGATCACGACCCTGCATGACGACCTGACCTACTCAGACGCCTATATTATTGCCGACACCTTAAACGGTGAGAAGATTCCGCTGACACTGGTTGGTTCATCTGTTTTAACCCCTATCCATGACGTAGTATCCATTGCTGCTGATACGGCATCGTTTACCATGCCGAAAGAGGAGTGGGAGATTGCAGTCTCGGGTGTTGTTTCAGGAACCCTTACGGACACGTTTCTGTATTATGCAGTCGACAACAAATGTGCCGACAGCCATCACCTGAACTGGAGCGATGGAACAGATGTCTACACCGGCATGGGAATCTCAACGGTTACCGGCTGGGTGGATGATTACCATCCGCACGGGCTGTCGACCCGGACGTTCGCCGGCGGATTTATTATGACCGTAACCTCTGCCGACGGAAAAACCGTTGTTCTTGACTCCGACAGTTTCAAGGATGATATCTCTTCGGTTATTATTGCCGTCTATAAAAACGGTGAGAAGTGCGCCCCGTATCTGACCGGCGACGGAGTCGTCAAAGAGAAACGTCTTTCAAATGTTGTTTCAATTGCATTCACAGAGTATCGGACAGCCGTCTCTGACGGCCTGCTTTCGGTGGTGAAAAAATCCGCTGACGGGACGGTGCTCTCCTCGGTTTCGGTCTCCTATGAGGAGCTGAAGAAGAAGTTTGCTGTAATCGGTGATGGAACCGGAACTTACAGCATTCAGGGCCCGGTTATGGACGAGTATCTGGAATCTGTCGGCATGTGGGACGAGCAGGAGACGTTCCCGCCGTGCGGGTCATCTTCCGATCCGCGGTATAAGGTGCATGAAGCAGTGAAGGGAACCCCGCTTAAAGATGTGCTCAGCCTTGCCGGCGGTATTCAGGCAGGAGACGCCGTAACGCTGATAGCCGATGACGGATTCCGTCATACGTTTACGGATGCATACCGGTACGTGTATTCTCCGGACCCTGCGATGGGCACTATGTTTCTTGCATGGTCTAAGGATGGATCGGATGGATTGTCCGCTTATCCTGAAACATACCGGCTGTTTTTCACGTCGGATGACTCTGTGTTCAGCCTGCATGATATGAATGTCTCAATGGCCGCTGAGGACTATGGATGGTATGCCGGAAAGTATCCAAGTTCGGCACTTCTGTCCGTTCAAAACATTAAGATCATTGAAGTAACCACAAAATCCGCTTCCCCCGCATCTCCTGTTCCGTTTGCTGCGGTATTTGCCGGACTCGGTGCGGCGTTTCTTCTCTTTGCCATGCGCAAACGCTGAATACCCTCCTCTATTTTTTATCCTGCGCGGCATGACAATACCCGCCGCCGCCTCTCTTATTTTATTTAATTTGTTTCAGCCGTCTTACTTCTTTCAGAATCCGCGTCAGCACCTCTTCATCCGAGGGCATATCAGACGTAAACGCTTTTTTTACATGAATTGGCACGCCGTCAAGACGATACGCCGTCCCTTGCGCATCAATACCCACCGACGCCACCGGAATATGCACCTTTGCAATCGCCGTCGACAGTGAAATAAACGGATCAATCACCACCGTATTAATCCGTGCCAGATGCTCGACGGTTGCGTGCGGGAAATGCGCCCCTAAATCAGTTCCGATAATCAGCACCGCATCAGCCTCATGCCGCGCCAGAATATCCACCCCGCTCGTCTCACCCGGATTATACTGCACAATCCCCCGGGAATAATCCACCGCATACGGATACCCCGCGGCAAGAGAAAACATCTGATTCGTCCCGTCAACATTCCAGTGGCCGCGAAGCGGGGTCAGCGTATACTTCGTATGACGGTTCAGCTCATCCACCAGTTCAATGCCGGCCCGCACATTCTTATACTTCCCCCGCGACTGGGTCAGCCCGATACCGGTAAAGAAAGAACCGAACCGTGCCGACAGCAGAATATCAGCTATCTTATAGATAACATTGCGTTCAACTCCGGCGACCGTATCGGGAATAACGTCCCGCTCGCCGCGGACACACGCCCGGATAGCATTAAACAACGCATAATCTCCCCCCGGCTTCACCTGCACAAACACATCGGCAAGTTTTGCCGTCTCCGACTCGCGGATATCAACCACAATAACCGTCCGGTTCCCGCGTCCCTCTTCCCTGAACGCTCCCGTTGAATACGTTGAATACCGCGACAAATGTCTCGGGTGCGCTGCAATCGGATTACAGCCCCAGTATACAATCACATCCGCCCGGTTTTTAATCTGGCCAAGCGTGCATCCGGGATGGCCCACCTCCTGCACCGCCATAATTGTCGGCCCGTGACACTCCGACGAACAGTTATCCATCACGGCCCCGATCTCCTCGGCAATCTCAAGGCCCACATGCATTGCCTCGGTTGACGTCCCGGACCATCCGTAAAAGAGCGGACGTTTTGCCGCGGCAAACATCTCTGCCGCCTTCTTAATTGCAGCGTCAAAATCCGTATCAACCCAGTGGTCACCATCGCGCACAATAGGTGTAATCATCCGTCCCGAAGAACAGAACTTCCCGGCCGACAGCACACAGCCGTTCACCACATCCGTAATAATCCCGTCTTTTACATGCAGTTCAATATCATCGCACAAACAGCCGCACAGCGGACACGCCGCATTACGGACAACTTTTTCGCCGCGTTCGGCCCCCGGCAGCACTATACCCTCCGGCACCTCATAGCGCAGTCCGCCCAGCTTCTCCATCAGGTCCCACGCCGACTCAAGCGGGCGTACGGTCGGCTCCACCTCCACCTCCATCCCTTTAAAATCCGGCGCACCGGTTGCATGAGTCTTTGCATGCAGAATAAAATTCGCATACGGCCCGCAGGGAATAAACACCACCCCTTGCGGCGTCTCCGGCGACTCACGCACTGCAAACACCGTTTCACCGGCCGTACTGGTAATCAGCACATGCTCACCTTCTTCCACACCGGTCTCCATAGCATCCATCGGATTTAGAAAACAGTATGACGTTTCTATTGAATACTCCGGCGTATCTTTATAATACAGCCGGGCACCCTGCTCCGGCGTGCGCCCGCTGCTCATCATCAGTTTCATACTAATCGTTCGCTCCCCGTAAGATGTACAGTATGTTTCGGGTACAAAGTAATAAATCCAACTTACGCGAACACTCTTATACCATTCATGAAAGTCATAAATCTCATCGGCCATTCAAACTCAGGCAAGACCACCACCCTTGCCAAACTCATCCCCATGCTCGCCGCCGTTGGCCGTGTCGGCTCTGTTAAACATATGGGTCACCACATATGGGACCTGCCGGAGGGTAAAGATACCACGATTCATTTTGAAGCCGGTTCCACATGCAGTGCCGGAATTGACGCTGATAAAACCGTTCTTACTCTGCGCGGCACCGACGTCTATACCATCCTTGATATCTATACTGTCCTTGGTTACGACTATGCTGTTGTCGAAGGATTCAAAGAAGAAGGCCTGCCGGCTGTCGTCCTCGGCAACCTTGAAGCCGATAATATTCTCTATCGCGACCTCAGCGCCGAAGAGATATTTGCAGCGCGCGACAGCTTCCCTGACTATATTCCGCGCCATGTATAAACCCCGCGTGCCGGCCGCAACCCCGCGCTCGGCTCTGCATCGTCAGGGCTATAATTTTTTTTCTGATGACAGCACTGCCGCCGTGAAACCGTGTATGTGGTGTAAACGGTCTCTGCGCGGCGGGGACTCATGTTACAAACACCAGTTTTACGGCATCGACTCATCAAAATGTGTGCAGATGACGCCGACCCTTCGCTGCAATCAGAGATGTCTGTTCTGCTGGCGTTCAATGGAACATGAACCGGACAGCGGCCGTGACCTCCTGCCCGAAGAAATAATTGCCGGTATTTCCGCCTTACAGCGCAAAGGTCTCTCGGGCGACAAACCCTACTGCGACGCGGCGCGCTGGGAAGAAGCAACGCTTCATCCTACGCAGTATGCTGTCTCGCTCTCGGGTGAACCGACGCTTTATCCGTATCTTGCCGGGCTCGTCAGCGGGCTTCGTGCGGGCGGCGGAAGTGTGTTTGTCGTCTCCAACGGCACCGTGCCTGCAATGATTGAAAAAATATCGCCGACACAACTGTATATTTCCCTTGACGCCGCGACATTACCGCAGTATACGAAAATCTGCCGTCCGCTGGGCGACCCTGCGGTGATGTGGGAAAATATTTTACAGTCACTTTCGCTTCTCCGTA
>CAZAWD010000024.1:0-9961 GCA_964488725.1 uncultured Methanomicrobiales archaeon
GGCTGGAGAAAGATACCGGCGTTATATTTCTGGATGTCAGGACCCCGCAGGAGTTTGCCGCCGGCCATATTGCCGGCGCGGTGAATATTCCAATTGATGAACTAAGATACAGGATGCATGAACTAGACCCGTCCAGACGTCTCTACGTTAACTGTCAGACGGGGCTCAGGAGTTATCTTGCGTGCCGGATGCTGAGCGGAAACGGCTATTCATGCTGTCATCTTGCAGGCGGCTGGCAGTTTTACAGGTATACGCTATCAGAGGTCTGACAGGCGCGGCTGATACGCAGAACATACAGGGTTTCTGCGTCCTCTTCTTTTTCCTGCGCGATTATTTCTGTACGGCATCCGACGGTTCTGCACATCTCCTGCACTTCTGCCAGGCCGGTAAGCGATGAGATAAGAAGCAGAATACGCCCGGTTTTCGTGAGATGCGGGACCGCGGCCGGCAGGAACCGTTCGAGGACGGCGCGGCCGGTTCGTCCGCCGTCCAGTGCATATTCCAGCCAGTCGTTCATGCGGTCTTCGGGTTCGGTCGGGAGATACGGTGCATTAAATAAAATCAGGTCAAACGCCGCGACAGGGGATAGGGCGGTGAACATGTCGCCGCGCAGGGTTTCAACACCGTTGATTTCACGGGCATATGCGGCCGCGTGGGGATTGATGTCAATGGCAAGGGTATAGGGAGCAATGGTTTGAACCGATGCGGCGATGCGGCCGCTGCCGGTTCCCATCTCCAGAACCCGGTCGGTTTTGCACACTTCCAATAAAGCCGACCGCTCTAACAGGAAGGTGTCCTCGGCCGGCATATACACCTGTGAGGCATCAAACCGGTTCATAGCAGGCGGGCGAGCCGGTTTGACAAGTCAATAAATCCGGCGACGGTTACCGTCTCCGGCCGCCGGTTCAGGAGGTCGGCGGGAAGAGTCTGTATGAACGCGGTGATTTTTTCTTTGCCGTATATTGCGGCCATGCTTTTTAGGCCGTTTGCAATGGTTTTTCGCCGGTGCGAGAAGAGTTCACGCACCAGTATGGAGAAGACTGCACGGTTTTCAACCGGTATCGGGGGCTGTTTCGGCGTAACTTTTACCACTGCCGACCATACCTCCGGCGGCGGATTAAACGAGGCCGGCGGAAGTTTCAGGATAACCTCAACTTCAGCGGCCGCCTGAGTCATAACCGAGAGCCGGCCGTAGTCAGGGGTGCTGCATGCAGCTGCCATCCGCTGTGCAAACTCAAGCTGATACATCAAAACGGCTGTTTCAAATCCGACATCCAGCAGACGAAACGTAATCTTTGATGAAATCGAGTAGGGGAGATTTGCAACGACCAGTTCAAACGGCGGAAGGTCAACCCGGGACGCGTCCCCGCGGGTAATGGTCAGCCGGCCGGCGGCGAGTTCAGCTGCAAACCGTTGTTCCAGATTCGGCAACAGTCCGCCGTCCAGTTCAACCGCCCGCACCTGTGCGCCGCGGGAAAGCAGGGCCGCGGTCAGCACGCCGCCGCCGGGACCGATCTCAAGGACCGTGCGACCGCAAACGTCTGCTGCATCGGCAATCGTTTCAACCGCCGCATCGTCAATTAGAAAATGCTGGTCTTTTGGAGCTTTCATAAAAAAAAGTTATTTTGAAGTGAAGAGATGATACTTCTCTTCGGGATTTTCCAGTTCAAGCATAATCCGTTCCCGGATAAACTTTTCCGGTTTTTGCAGTGTTTTAACCCGGGTCCGGATATCCTCAAAGCTCTCAAACGGTTTTTTCGCCCGTTCGCTCAGCGTGTCGGTAAGCGTTTTTTTACCAAATCCGGGAAGCAGGTTCAGCATATGCATCTTCAGACTGATAGGAACAGCAGTATTGTAGAACTCAACAAATCTGCCTTCCGAAGCTCCGACAATCTCTTCGACCACCGGTTCAAGTTCACCTTTTGCTGTTGGTGTCAGCTCTGCATAGGAAACCCGGCGTTTAACCCGCTCAATGTCCGGGCGTTCACGGTCACCGATATACACAGTGTCGTGCAGGTTTACTGCCCGGTCTTTTTTTGCAATCAGTTCAAGGAGTTTGAACTGATCGGTTCCCACCGCGAGAATTACAGGGTCGCGCTGGTTCAGCGGACGACGATCGCTTGCATATCCCCACTGAAGGAAATCCAAAACGATAGCCTCCACCTCTTTTTTATCAGCTCTTTCGGTCTTTGGGGGCATAACTACCTCACTCGAATTTTCGCAGGATGTCAAGAATCTGGTCTAAATCCTCCGGGAGGACCGTAAACCGTTCTTTTGCATATATTGCCCGCAGTTCATCGCGGTTTTTCGGCATGGTATTTACAATACGTGCCGCAATATCCGGCTTCATTTTTTCAAGCTCTGACAGCTCGGCATACATGGACCGGGCCGATTCAACACTGCATTTACCGAGGGTGTCTGCATGGTCAATACTTTTTCGCAGTTCGTATGACAGTGCACGTGCCGACCCTTCGGTCTCCTCGACGCCGGCCGTTCTGTTGTCGCGGATGGCAATCAGTTCTTCGCGAAGCTCGGGCAGCGTCATCATCTCTTCCTGAATAATTTTCTTAACTTTCATACAGACCTCCAAAAGTAATGTAAAATAAGTATTTGGGGTTTAATTATATTTCTGCGCCGTAAGGTGCTGAGGGCGGGCAATAACCGTCTTGGTTGCATTGCCGTCTTTGATCTCAAGGAGCCAGGCACGGCCTCTCTGACCGAGAATCGTTCCGGTTTTACCGTGGAATCTCGGGTGCGGCTGACCTTTCTGAACGCTTGAGTCAAGAACGATGTGGACCTTCTGCCCCTCTTCGAAATGCTGAATGCATTTGGTTACATTCGGCATACCGCGTGTACGCAGAGTTTTCTGTAACTTATATCTAGTTCCTTTTTTAATTCCATTATGCTTTGCCATGATGTTTCACTCTCGTTTATTTGGTAATCCGTCGACCTGCACAACGTCTAATTCGGTGACTTTGGCGGAGGCGGCGAGGATTTCAGACAGACTCGGAACAGTTCGTCCCTCATCGCCTGAGATAAGTTCTTTGATGTAGAGACCGCTATCCCCGACCACTTCCAGCCGGTACAATCCGTTTTCAATGCCAATGACCTGCATTGCAATTACCTGACGCTTGCGAACCAGATCGGCTCTGCGATGAGAGACGCGGTTCGGCGTGCGCTGGGCAATCCAAGCCCCGCTCAACATTGAAACGGCGTTCTGGATAGTTTCCAGAGAGATAGGATTGTCTACTGAGACCAGAATCCTGTATGTTTTATGCCCTTTGTTTGATTTAAGCATTTCCACCGTTCGTTTGTCTGACCATGAAGAAAGCCGCACTTCGACCTCCGGCAACGCAGATTTGTTGATGGCGGCCTCAAGCTCGCGAAGGTCAAAGACCCGGCGTTTCGGGTTTGCCATCTCCATAACAAAGGGTCTTCCGGTCCCGATACACAGTGCATCAATATCCTCTCTTCCGGCCCCGTGAAGGATTCCGGCGTCAGATTCAAAGATTTTTATCGGAGCTTCAGCAATTTTTTCCTCGACTGATGTGGGGTATTGTTTGCCGGTGAAGTTGCACACTTCACACCCTTTTCCTTTGCATGCGCGGCAGTCCCAGTGAGTCTGCGGAATCCCGCGGACATGTTTGAGGTAGCGGCCGTAGAAGTAAAGCGAAGCTATCTGCACCTCGATGCAGTCGTCGGCAATATTGAGAACAATCGTAACCTCCGGGTTTTTCGGGTCGCCCGTTTTGCCGTTCAGTGCAGACACGGCTTTTCCCACCTCACGGTTCATCTCGGATTTCAGCGGCTCGGGTTTGTCAAGCGACAGATCCGACCAGAGCATCTCTTCAGACTCGTTCATCATGGGAGGAACACGGATCCCGATAACAAAAGTCTCATGTCCGATACCGGCAACGGCCTCTGCCGCACGCTGTGCCCACTCCGGAATCGTATCAAACAGGTCGTTGCAGACCCAGCATGTTCCGTGTTCATACTCCGTAAATGGAATGTTGTAGGCAAGGGCATGAGCCACGCGCAGGGAGTGACCACGGTCAACATTGGTCAGGCCAAACGAGCGTTTGGCAAACAGCCGTCCCAGACAGTGGTCGCAGATATCGCCGTATTCAAGAATCTTATGAACGTCGGCAAGAATTCCGGTAATTTCAGGTTGTTCAGTCATTGGTGTTTCTCCGGTCGAACTCATTGAGCAGAACCGTTATCGTATGGTCAGCGTGCAGCACACGGGGACCCACCGAGTATCGCGGCAGATCCTTGATAAGTTCTGCTTCTTCTTCGGTGAAGTTCTGATGGTCACTTAACAGGAAATTTTGCGGCAGCACCGCTGCACTTCTGACATCCTCACCGTTTTCATCGAGAACCGCAAAGGAAAATTCAGCCAGAAGCTCTGCAAGCCCGCCGGCCCTGATATAAATTCCGTCGGCGGCTTTTTTAAATTCATCGCCGGCAGGAGCGGTCAGTCCTTTTTTAATCAGGGCACCCGCGCTCCGCTCGTCAGGGTTCAGAGACCGGATAGTCTCGCCGGAAAAGCGCAGCGTTTTTTCTGTCTCTCCTCCTTTGAGAATCAGGTAACACTCCACGTCGCGGCGCAGATCATGGCTGAGAAAGAAGGAGGTATTGATGCACCGGCACATAATATCAAGCCGTCCGGCCGCTCCCGGCATATCGTTGAGGGAGAAATCCGGCGTGGTTGCGGCTTTGTGGCCGATGACTGCAAATCGTAGCATAGTTGAAGATATCTATTAGGCGGGAACACTCTTTAACTCGTCGTATGAAAGGAAGAATAGATTCTGATATATTGCAGGACGAGCAATATGTATACACCCGTGTATAAAACCCCCCGTAACCTCTCTATCCTGACGGCATTTTTTGTAGTGAGTCTGGTAATATCCAATATAATTGCCGGCAAAGTCGTTCAGATAGGATGGATTGAGATTCCCGCGGCGGTTATTGCCTATCCGGTAACCTTCATCTGCACAGATGTCGTCGGGGAAATCTGGGGGAAAAAAGAAGCGAACTTTTTAGTCCGGCTCGGATTTATGGTGCAGATGTTTTCTCTTGCCCTCATCTACGCCGCGGTGTTTCTTCCGCCGGCCCCGTATATGGCAGGGTTTCAGGACTCATTTTCTGTGACACTTCTCTCCAGCGGGCGGTTTGTCCTGGCGTCCATGGCCGCGTATCTGATTGCCCAGACCGTCGATGTCGAACTGTTCCACTGGGTAAAAGGACGGTTCCGGCCGAAATGGATGCGCAATAACATGACAATATTTAGTCAGCTCATTGATACGACCATCTTCATCACCATCGCCTTTATCGGTGTTGTTCCCAACCTTCTGGTTATGATTGCAAGCCAGTATATCGTTAAAGTCGTCATCACCATAGCCGACACCCCGCTCTTTTATTATCTGACCCGTCACACGGCAAATGAAGCCCCCGGGCAATAGTCTACCACATATCACACATCCTTTATCTGGATAAACGGCTAACATGTATCCACATGGACGCATATGAACTCGTCACCCGAAATACGGCAGAGATCGTCACTGAAGACGAACTGCGGGCACTGCTCGCACAACCGACCAAACGGGTTTATACCGGTTATGAGCCAAGCGGCGAGATCCACTTAGGCCACCTTGTAACCATTAATAAACTGCTCGATATGAAAAAGGCAGGCTTTGATGTAGTCGTGCTGATTGCAAATCTGCACGCATACCTCAACCGCAAAGGAACATTTGAGCAGATTAAGGAACTTGCCGAATACAACAAGGCATGTATTGAGGCGGTCGGACTCAAAGGCGCAGAGTTTGTGCTGGGAACCGATGTGCAGCTGACCCCGAAGTATCAGACCGAAGTGCTGACACTCTGTCAGGAGATTACCCTGAACCGCGCCACCCGCAGTATGGACGAAGTCGGCCGTGCGATGGATAACCCGATGGTGTCCCAGATGGTGTATCCGGTCATGCAGGTTGTTGATATTCCGACCTTAGGCGTTGATGCCGCAGTCGGCGGAATCGACCAGCGTAAAATTCACATGCTCGCCCGCGAACACCTTCCCAGTATCGGCTATAAGCCGCCGGTATGTATTCACACACCGATTGTCAACGGCCTCGACGGCGAGAAGATGTCATCCTCCAAAGGTAATGTTATCTCGGTCGCCGACTCGCCCGAAGAGATCAAAAAGAAGATGAAAAAAGCATTCTGCCCGCCGGAGATTGAAGGCAACCCGATTCTTCAGATTTTCCAGCACTGTATATTCCCGCGTATGGACAGTATTGCTATTTGCCGGCCGGAAAAGTTCGGCGGCGATCTGGAGTTTGCCGGATATGCAGAACTTGAAGCGGCGTATGGTGCCGGAAAGATTCACCCGATGGATTTAAAGGCCGCCTGCGCAGCGTCCCTGACCGAGCTCCTCGCAGATGCATATGCATATGTGCAGAGCTATAAAAACTAATCTTCTTTTTCAATTGTATCATTTTAATTACCTATGCCGGAGAATACAATCCTATGCAGCTGACCGTTCTTGTCGACAATACAACCCAGATTGATAAATATTATCTCGGCGAACCCGGACTGTCCTTCTACCTTGAAGACGGGCAGAATAAAATTCTCTTTGACTGCGGATACTCTGATGTGTTCCTGAAAAATGCAGAAAAAATGGGAATTGATCTCAGTGACCTTTCTGTTCTTGTATTTTCCCATGGCCACGACGACCATACCGGCGGTCTGTCCTGCCTTCCCCAAAGCAAAAACCCGGTAAAAATAATTGCCCATCCCGACACGTTTGCTGCCAAACAAAGCGGCGGAATAAATGCAGGGTCTGCACTGCGTGCCGAACAGCTGGCCGATATCTATGATATGCACCTATCGGTTCATCCGCAGAAGGTATCCGGACATCTTCTCTTCCTTGGCGAAATTCCGGTTTCAAATGATTTTGAACCCAGAATTCAGTTTGGAGAACGTCAGACGCCCGCGGGATTTGAACCGGATTTTGTACGGGAAGATTCCGCACTTGTCTATGATACCGACGACGGAATATATATTATAACAGGATGTTCCCATGCAGGTATCTGCAACATTATTTCCTATGCGAAACAGATTTCAAAAAAACCGGTTCTGGGTGTCATCGGCGGTTTTCATTTGAAAAACGTTGATATGCGGGTGCAGAAAACAATTGCGTTTCTGGAAAAAGAAAATCTGCATATCCTCTGCCCCTGTCACTGTACCTCGTTTGCCGTAAAAGCCGCTATCAATGAAAAAATTCCGGTAACCGAGATCGGGTCAGGTTCCCGGTTCAACTGGTAACATCCGTTAAGTTATCCGAAACATACCCAGCGGTCGTATATCGGATCACGGGTATTTTCAGAAATCTCCAGATGACGCCCGACGCCAAGCGCCCAGTCCCGCACCCATCCGGCTTCTTCTTCTGTGGCAACGGTTATCAGCGTCTGTTCGGTAATACCTGCCAGCTCTTCTACCATCGGCTGCCAGATATCTTTCGTATATGAATACATCTGCCCGAACATGATTCCCAGACCAAACGCTGCATCCGGCATATACGCTGAAGCCGTTCTGCCGTCAATACAGACCGCAGAGTCAGGCGTCAGCCGCCCGGTAGAAAATCCCAGCGCCAGCAGTTCAGCATCATTATCATACGCAAGCGGGTCCGCGCCCAGTTCACGCATTACCAGCGACCCGATACCCGAGCCGCAGCATGCATCCAGACACCGGCCCGACAGGGCAGACCCGAACGTTTCACGAACTAATGAACGGACCTTTTCTATACGGTCGGCGGGCAGGTCTTCGCGGGCCGGAGACACCGCATCGATAATCTGCCGGGAAAAATACGCGCGAACCGCGGCCTGCACGCCGGCACGGGACTCTTCATACATATCCCCGGCGGCCGCTTCAAACAGTTCAATCTCTTCTGCCGTCGGCGACCGAAACAGCCATGACGTCGCAAACCAGACACCGTTATTGCAAACCGCCATCATCAGCGGCTCTCCTTCTTCGTCGATGAGCATCCGCGCTGCACCCGGCACCGGTTCTGCTTCGCAGATAAGAACCGCAGGTTCGCCGTTGTTTACCAGTGACGCATAATCCGGTTCAATAAACCGCAGATCAGGCACATCAATCATAGAAGCCAGTTCGTTTACCATCGATTACTTTCCTCCTTCATTGCGGCCTATGGTCAGTCCGCCGGCGGCTTTAATTACGCCGCTCACCCGTGCGTCTTCATGCAGCCAGACCATAGAGCCGATAAGATCGCCCAGAACATCAGCGCCTCGTTCAACCCGGATGTTTTTCGCGGCAACATCTCCGTGAATCGCGTCCCGCGTCCCGATTTTTACCCGGTTGGATGCATGCACACTCCCAAACAGAGTGGTGTCTTTTTTGATTTTAACTGATTCGGCCTTAATATTGCCGTGCAGCCGGCAGTTTGCACCGATCTCCATCGGGGTCGGAACCGAAAAATACTGAAGGTCCATGGTTGTCTTCGGCGGCAGAACCAGCGGCGCGGTGTTCGCTTCGGCTACAATTGCGTCGAGTTTTTTCTTCGTTGACTCCTCGCCTTCGATGTGCAGCATGGTCATGACATATAATAACAGATACAAAATCACCGGCATCGGATTACGGATGGCAATGTCGCCATACGCTTTAAACTCTTTATCAATGGTGACATTGTCGCCGATATCGAGGTTGCCGCCGACACTGAGTTTGCCGTGAATTTTCACGCCTTCGCCAAGATATGCATCGCCGTTACAAAGAACCGTGCCATGCACTTCACAGAAATTATCGATACGCAAATCTCCTTCGGCCACTACGTCGCCATACATCGTTGAGAGTTCACATATGGCAATATCATTGCCGTAGAGCCCGTAGCCGATACTGCAATGGTCGCCGACCAGAATATCGGTTTTTGTTTTTAAGATACGTTCCTGCAACTCGGTTTTATCCGGCAGAACACAGGTGCCGAACAGATCTGCGGCTGAAATAAAAGAGGCGGCGGTTTCTTTATCCACGTCGCCGGCCGGCAGGACAGGGGCGCGGGGCCGCGGGGCCGCCGGAGTCTCTATCTCGGAAAACAGCGGTTCGCCAAAGGTGCGGTGAGCTTCGTCTGCTTCGATATCTGCTTCTTCCTCTGCTGTCAGGTCGGGGAGATGGAACTCATCCGGCACCTCATACCGGCCGGGTTCCGACTCCGCCACAATTATTTTTTCAGTATCTGCCATCACATCCCCACAGTATATAGCATATCGTTATGCGCCATATTTATGGGTTTTGTCGATGAGGTCAAGGAGGACGGGCATAAGTGACCCGCCGGTAATCCGGCACATCGCTCCTGCCGCACAGGATATTTCATCGTAGGCGGAGACGGTATCGGGTCTGACGCCGTCGCCGTGAAGAATCAGGGGGACCGGGTCGGCACTGTGCTCTTTTATGGTGCATGGCGTTGAGTGGTCGCCGCAGACCGCTATCAGGAGGTCAAAACGGGTAAGGAATGGGGCAAGAGCGGCGTCGATTTGTTCGAGGAAGGCTTTCTTTTCAGCGGCTTTGCCGTCATGGCCGTACTCGTCAGCGTTCTTGATATTAAACAGAACGAAGTCTTTGCGTTCGAGTTCTGCCATGACCAGCGCTACCTGTTCGTCAAGGGGGGTGGTCGGCAGGACAGGAATGCGTTCCAGACCTACCGAGGTCCCGATGCCGGCAATAAGAGCGGCGGCGGCGACCACACTGCCGCTAAGCTCGTGTTTTTCGGCGAAGGGTTCGTAGACGCCCATCTCGCCGGCACCGCGGATGAGCACGATGTTGGCCGGTGCTTTTCCGGCGGCTTTGCGTTCGGCGTTTACCGGGTGGGCGGCGAGGATGACAGCCGCCTGCCGTGAAAATTCATTACATACGTCGGCCGTAAACGCGGCTTCGGCCGAGTCCTCTTCCGGAAGAA
>CAZAWD010000025.1:0-1266 GCA_964488725.1 uncultured Methanomicrobiales archaeon
TACCCATCAGCTTCGCCGGCAGACCGCATCCGACCACCTTCGTCACAACCGCAACCACACACAGCACCACAATAAACCAAATCATATCCGCCGTCAGATACCGCAAATCCGCAATAATACCCAGCGACACAAAGAAAATTGACGCAAATATAATATACAGATACTCCGCTCCCAGCTTAATATCCATACTATGCTTCAAACTCACCCGGTTCACACACACCCCCGCCAGAAACGCCCCCACAATCGCCGAAATCCCAACCGCCTCCGCGCACATCGCATAGAAGAACGCAATCATCATCGAAAAAATAAACACAAACTCGGGAAACTTCCGCACAATCTTCGTCCCGTCCATCCACGTAAGCAGCTTTGGAATCAGCTTCACCCCAAGCGCCGCTCCGATAATCACAAACCCAAACGCCTTCACAATCATCAGCACAACCCCGCCAACCGCCAGCTCACCCGTCGCGCTCAAATCCTGACAAACCGACAGCACAATCAAACTCAGCACATCATCAATCACCGCAGCCCCGATAATCGCCTTCGCAAACGACTGATGCAGCTTCCCCATCTCCCGCAACACATTCGCCGTAATCGCAATACTCGTCGCCGTCAGAGCCGTTCCGATAAACAGCGCCGAAAAGAAATCCATCCCGAACCCGACCGCCGCCAGATACCCCCCGACCCATGGCACCACAACCCCCACAAGAGCAATAACCCCGTACTTCCAGTTTGCAATATCGCGGATCTCAAACTCAAACCCGATAACAAACAACAAAACAATCGACCCAAGCGCCGCCAGCCCGTCAATAAAATCAGTATACGTAATCAGCCCGAGCACACTCGGCCCCACCAGAAGACCCACCAGAATCTCACCAATCACCGCAGACTGATGACTCTTTGTTGCCAGCAGATATCCTCCCAGAGCAACGAAAAGCAGCAGACTCATCTGAAACTCAATGGTAGACGTAATATCTTCAAACATTCTTACCTTCCTTATTGGCGTGCAAGATAAAAAAGAATATCCTATTCTAAAGAACCGCGGGGTCCTGCTTTGCCGGACAGCTGTTACACAGCGCCTGCGGCAGATCTTTTTCCTTATCCCGGATAGGACAATACACCACATCTCCCTCGCGGCGCACCCTCCACCCCCCCGGAAACACAAGACCCACCGGATGGCCCGGCGCTCCTTTATTCATCATCACATACCCATACACCATCCGGTAAAAAAATCTCCCCGCCGGCGAAGCACCACCCGGGGGCGGGGCC
>CAZAWD010000025.1:1276-2507 GCA_964488725.1 uncultured Methanomicrobiales archaeon
GCCATGACTCCCAGACCGCCCGCATTGGTGATTATCACCACCCCGTCCCTCTCCCTCACCAAAACAACCCGCCGGCGTTACCCGCCAAAACTCCTCCCATACCTTTGCATCAGCTATCTGCCGTTTGCCCTCCGCGCCCCCGGCCCTTTTGCACTCCGCCATAAGAGCATGATACTGATTAAACAAATCCTGACTAAACGGCCGGTACTCTTCGCGATACGGACATGGCAGCCGCTCCACCTCACGATATATATTCCCGCCGATAATCTGAAGATCAAAGAGCGTAAACATCTTCAAAACACCCGCAATATGAAAAGCCGCCCTATCCGCATCCGTCTCAACCGCCAGTGAAACAGCCTCGCGCCCAATCAGTGAGCGAAGATCCGAAGAAGAGTATTGAAAGATATTCACGCGTACAGAGAATAGGTGGGCGTTCTTTTTTTAAATACCTGCGGGAAGAAATAATTTATAGTCACATCACTAAAATGTATGATGTTTTCAAATGGACATTCTCTATGCAGTTGTAGTTGTAATCGGTCTTATCGTTTTTGAGACCGTCGCAAGCATAGACAATGCCATAATAAACGCTGACATCCTCTCCACCATGAAAGCATGGGCACGTCGCTGGTTCTTAACATGGGGTCTGATCATCGCGGTCTTTGTCGTCCGCGGTATCCTCCCGTGGCTGATTATCTGGGCGTCCGCACCATCTCTTGGCCCCATCGGCGCCCTGACCGCAACGTTTTCAGGCGATGCGACAGCCGCCGAAGCCATCGAGATGAGCGCCCCCTTCCTGCTTCTGGGCGGAGGTATTTTTATGATTTTCCTGTTCCTGCACTGGTTCATGGCAGAACAGAAAAATTGTATCGTTCCCGGCGAACTCACCATGTCAAAACAGGGTCCGTGGTTTTACGCCGTTGCAGCGCTTATTTTATTGGTTATTGTTTATTTTGCGGTTCAGATATCTCCCTTCCTTGCCGTTGCCGCCGTTGCCGGTTCAGCAGTATTCTTCGTCATGATGGGATTTAGGCTATTTGCTGATAAAAAATCCGCAGAGCTTGAAAAAGAAGGTCATAACCCCGACTCAAAAAAAGCGCACCACTCCGACATCAGCAAACTGGTCCTTCTGGAAGTTATTGATGCCACCTTCTCGGTTGACGGGGTTATCGGAGCATTCGCATTTACCATGTCAGTTCCGCTGATTTTAATCGGAAATGGTATCGGTGCTCTT
>CAZAWD010000025.1:2517-9603 GCA_964488725.1 uncultured Methanomicrobiales archaeon
AATATTGACAACATCAGAAAGTATGCGTATCTGAAAAACGGTGCAATGTACTCAATCCTCTGTCTGGGTTTAATCATGTGTTCAGAAGGATTCGGACTTGAACTGCCTATCTGGGTAGCCCCGCTGCTGACTATCAGCATTGTCGGTCTGTTCCTTGCACTCTCGATTCGCAAAATCAAAAAAGGAGATTTCGGCGTGTGCAAAGTCACTCCGAAATCAGAATAATTTTTTTTCTATCTTTTATCTGCGCGCCATCCCAAGAAACAGATCATCTTCCTGCGCGATTGATTCGAGTGACACCCCTTCTGCTTTCACATACTCATATCCCCGGACCAGCACCGCCGGCATACACTCGTTTGACTCACCCATCAGCAGCTCTGCAGTTGACGCCAGATTATCCGCAATTGCCCGCCGGGTTACATGCAGCGTATGCCCGAACAGATCCTGCTTCCCGCGCTCATCGGTAATCGGCAGCATCCCGGCAACCCCGATAGCAACCCCCGCCACCCCAAGACGCATTGCATGCGTGCGTGAATCAATTACCAGCACCGCAACCTCTACTCCCAGCCGTGCAAATAACTCCGCCCGCACACGCTGTGCGCTTGCATCCGGATCTTTTGGAAGAAGTGTCACCATCCCCTTCGGCGCATTGGACTCATCCACTCCTGCATTTGGAAGATACAACCCTCCCCGCCGTGCCAGAAGATATCCCTTCACCCCTCCCACAATTTCATCACATTCATGCAGCACAACCTCTGCCAGCCGTTTATCCATCCCGTACTGCATCGCCAGAACACCCGCCGCCCGCGACGGCACCACATCCGCCAGAACCACCACCCGCCCTTCCGTCGTTGCAAGAGGCGACTCGGCAAGCAGCAGCACATCCCCGTTTTTAAACGCTCCTGCCTCACTTTTGGCGACCGCTTCCATAACCGCCGATACAATATCATCACCCGGCTGCAACACCGGAGTGGAAAGCCCGAACACTGAAAAAGAATGGGACACAGACATAATAACTATACTAATACTCTTGCTGTGAGATTATATTTTTTCTTTGAACCGCTCAAACACCATTATTAAATCCCGTGTCGCGGCCACATCATGCACCCGCAAGAGGTCAGCTCCCTCCTCCATCAGATGATACGCAACCGCCAGCGACCCAAACAGCCGATCCTGTGCCGGTTTGCCAACACACTCACCGATAAACAGCTTGCGGGACACTGCCGCCAGCAGAGGATATCCATACTGTTTCAGCTCTGCAAACCTCCGGCATAACTCCCAGTCCGCATCATTTGAACGACCCGCCACCCATTTTCCAATCCCCGGATCGAGAATCAGACTCTCAATTTCATATATATCTGCGCGTTTTAGAACCGCCTGTATCGCCGCATGGGTCGACATCATAGTCGTTGCATCCCCCGGCGCGGTATGAGCCGCCATTGCAATCACCGGCAGGCCGGCATCTGCTGCAAGTTTTGCATACGCCGGATTCAGCAGCCCGCTGATATCATTTGCCACCGCAATATCATAATGCAGGGCAGCTTCAAGAACTTCAGGACGGCACGTATCAAGAGAAAGCAGCAGATCATCGCCCGCGAGCTCTTTTAGTGCAGCAACCACCCGTTCTTTTTCTTCAGCGACAGAAATCGGAGGGGAAGAAAGAGCCGTGCTCCTTCCCCCCAGATCAATTATATCGGCCCCCTGTCGTCTCAACTCTTCTGCCCGTCTCCTGACCTGACTGCACGGCGTAAACGAGTCCGAGAAAAATGACTCAGGGCTGACATTTAGAACTCCGAGAATTCTTGGCGGATTCGATCCGCCAATACCGGTTTTATGTATACGGAGCTCCATTTCAAATCACCTTATCTGATAGGTCGTCTTTTACCATAGACTTATAGTGTGCGAATCTCCGGAAACAGCGGATGACGCAGACAGAGTTCCGTAACTTCCTTTTTAATATCTGACAGCGTTGCCGGCTTATCTATATTGTTGAGTGCTCTTGCTATCCAGTCCCCTATCCGGCAGCACTCTTCCTCTTTCATTCCGCGTGATGTAATCGTAGGCGTGCCGATACGAATACCCGACGTTTCAAACGGTGAAAGCGACTGGCGTGGAATCGTATTTTTATTGACGGTAATTCCCGCTTTTCCCAGTGCGGTCTCTGCCTGCTGACCGGAGATAGTATGATCAGACAGATCGACCAGACACAGATGGTTATCCGTTCCGCCGGACACCAGCCGGAAATTATTATCCTCAAGGGTTGCTGCCAGAGTTTTACAGTTTTTCACTACCTGTTTTGCATAATCCCGATACTCCTGCGTGAGGGCTTCTCTGAAACACACGGCTTTTGCCGCAATAACATGCATGAGCGGCCCGCCCTGCATCCCCGGAAACACTGCTTTATCAATAGCATTTGCGTATTCTTTATCGCACATGATAACGCCTCCCCGCGGTCCGCGCAGTGTTTTGTGCGTCGTGGACGTGGTATACGTTGTAACGCCGACCGGCGAGTTGTGAAGACCCGAACAGCAGAGACCTGAAATATGGGCAATATCTGCCATTGACCGCGCGCCTACGCCTTCTGCGATTTCGGCAAACGCTTTAAAATCAATCTCACGGGGATATGCCGATGCGCCGCAGACAATCAGGTCCGGCCGGTTTTTCCGTGCCATCTCTTCAATCGCCCCGTAATCGAGCAGCTCTGTATCGAAATCAACGCCGTATGACGTTACATCAAAAAACTTCCCGGAAATATTGGCCGGGTCGCCGTGCGAGAGATGACCGCCGTTGGTAAGAGACTGACTCAGAATTTTATCGCCGGGTTTCAGACAGGAAAGATACACGGCTTCATTAGCCTGACTGCCTGAATGCGGCTGAACATTGGCATGCTCAGCACCAAACAGCCGGCAAAGCCTGTCGCGTGCAAGATTTTCAATCTGATCATGAAATTCACATCCGCCGTAGTATCGTTTACCGGGATATCCTTCGGCATATTTGTTCGTAAGAATCGTACCCATGGCTTCGAGAACTTCACGTGCGACGACATTTTCAGAGGCAATGAGTTCAAGGCCTTCCACCTGCCGTTTGTACTCGCAGTTGATAATGTCAAATATTTCAGGGTCAAAGAGTGCGAGAGATGACATGATTATCTATGGGAAGGAGAATGATATAAATATGTAGCCGGGCATTCAGCTCTGTTTAGCTGAACAAATTCTCATCACCGTTTTGCCGGTCAGCCTTATTTTTCCCTCAGCAATCATTTTTTCTACCAGTCCTTCTACTGCACCCCTCGTATAATATTTCAGCACGCCAAAACATGCATGCCGTCTTAACCCGAGCGTTCGTGTTTTCGCCCGTTCCATTCCCATCAGAAACGAAACAAACTCCTGGGTTGTCAGCATTCCTTCAATCTCACCAACTGCAAACAGGATTTCTTTTACTACGCCCGCAGGTATATTTGCGGCTTTAGCTCCGGTTTTTCTGGAGCATGCCGGCATGTTTGGTATTTTCAGACAGTTATCGCAGTTCCCGCAATCATTTTGCAGTACCTGATCAAAATATCCCAGCAGCATTTTTCGCCGGCACCCTTTCTCCTCGCAGTAGGCATACAGCTGCTGCATGCGTGCGCGAATACCATCGATATTTGTATTGTTTCCCGGTTCTTCGGCTTCCTTTTCAGCAAGTTTCAGCATCTTTGTCCGGTCACCGGCAGAGTAGAAAAGAATACACTCGGCAGGCTTTCCGTCCCGTCCGGCACGTCCCGTTTCCTGATAATATGATTCCAGATCGCGGGGTAAATGTGCATGAATCACATACCGCACGTCGGGTTTATCAATTCCCATTCCAAATGCAATGGTCGCGCAGACAACTGAAATCGTATTTGACTGAAACATCTCCTGCACTTTGCTTCTGTTTCGTGTTGACATTCCCGCATGATACGCTGCTGCCGTGATATTTAACCGCTGCAAAGCTACTGCCATCTCTTCAGTGTCAGCCCGTGTGAAACAGTAAATAATTCCCGGCATTCTGGGCCGTGCTGCCACACATCCGGCGATTCGTTTTATTCTCATTTCATGGCGCGGTTCTTTTATGGCTACATAGCGCAGGTTCGGCCGGTCAAAATCACCGATGAACACCGCGGGGTTATTCATTTTCAGCTGGGAGATGATATCTTCCCGCACTCTCCGGCTCGCTGTTGCGGTAAACGCGGCAAACGGCACTCCCGGGAAAAATGCCCGCAGCCCTTTGATACTGCGATACACCGGCCTGAACTGATGGCCCCACATTGAAATACAGTGCGCTTCATCTACTGCAAACAGTGATACCTTTGTCTGCTGAAGAACATCTACAAATCCCGGGATAACTGCCCGTTCCGGAGATACATAGAGAAGCCGTATTTTTCCTGAAATTATGTCTGCTTCAACTTTCTGTTGTTTGTCCGATGATAATGACGAGTTCAGCATCGCGGCCCTCACTCCCTGCGTCAAAAGAGAATCGACCTGATCTTTCATCAGTGCAATAAGCGGTGAAATGACTACTGTCAGCCCCGGAAGAACCATTGCCGGCAGCTGATAACACAGCGATTTTCCTCCGCCGGTTGCCATGACTGCAAGCACGTCACGACCGTTTACGATGCTTTGAATAATTTCCTGCTGATTCGGGCGGAACTCCTGAAGATGGAAGAACCTCTCCAGCGTATCCTGAATTTCATGCGTTGAGTTCAACCTTACACACCGGGAATATATGCGCTCTCTTCCTTATAGTAAGGAATATAGACTATCCGTGCCGAGTAGACCTTGAAATTATATCTGAGTACCTGTAGTACGCCTGGTTTTTCTGTTTCGTAGCGCAGATATAAAAACTCCGTTAGTTCTTTTGCCGTATTCTGATTAATAAATATCGACATATACTCTCCTTCGTGTCCGGCTATTACATCTTCAAACTGCGGGTTGCGGATGGTCAGATCAATTTCCCATGGTTCTGCCAGATATCGCGGGATGTCGGCAGCACAAATATAATAATTACGCCGGCCGGCAATATCAGGCAATGCTGTTTTTGTGTCTCCTGATGCGAGGTAATCACTGATGTTTATCTCGGAATCAAACTGCCAGAACGGAATGAACTGAGGTTTTTTATCACCCATTGCAGCAATTGAGAGGAGGTTTGGTTTTGCCACGTCATAGGGCACCTGTTTTACCTCGTCAGCGGTAATATCCAGAAGATGCCCGCATTTAATGCACGCTGATATGACCTCGCCCCACGGGCGTTCAACATTTTCGCCGCAGATGGGGCATTTTAGAATTGTCGAACTGCGGTCGAGAATCTCATGGTCAGTCAGTTGTTTTGGAACGCGCACCGCAGGACGAAGACGCGAGATATCTTTCATGGTCCCCGCGGCAACAAATGTTTTTCCTTCACGAAACGCAGGGTATGCTGTCATGCAAAGTGCAATTCCCATTAACAGAATAATGAGCTGAATCATTTCGGATACGGCGAATCTGCCGGTGTGCAGCATCATGGCAAGAGATGACCCTATCATTATTCCGCCGGCTGCCAATGATAATATCATCAGACGGGTGCGGGCGGTCAGGTTGATCGGGCTCGTTCCGCCAATTACCTCTCCTTTGATTCCGTCAACCATGGCGCAGTAGAGACCGCCGCGATAGGTGTAGTGAGCAACCCAGACCGGGGCGTAGACGAGTTCAAAGACTTTGGGAATCAGAAATGATTTGTCGAGGGTGACGGTGGTGATGCGTTTGGCAACCGCTGTGCGCACCATCTGATGAATGGCTTCTCTTCCCCGTTTGCTTGCATCAATGGCAGACCCTCCCGCATCCATGGCAACGACCGATCCGGCGACATACGGGACTTCTCCTCCCGGTTCGAGCCATAGTTCATGGATGCCGTATTTTCCGGTGTCGCAGGCGCATTCTGTCCATACGAACTCTTCATCAATTAATTCTTCAAAGGCGTTGCGAATCACGTTTCCGGTGCGTTCCGTATACTCCGAGTATCCGCAGGCAACTGATTTCCCCTGTGCAATAAACCGCCAGAATGGAATATATATAAGATAATTCTCGGAAATTGTCGCATTGTCTGCAAGGTCGGGAGCTTTGATTCCTTTTCCGAACCATTCGCGGACTGTGCGGTCGGCTACCCCGCGGGTGATTTTTGCCTTATATATCGTTTCGGCGACGTGATCTTCAACTGCCCGTTCAAGACCCATTTTTTCCCTCCCGGCGTTTGGTGTTTATGACACTGAGCATTTCACTCTGATACAGGAAGAATATCACCAGGCCGGCGGCGAGGATGAAGAGGGCGGGGTGTATGTATATGGCGATGATGCTGATAAAACAGAGCGGAATAAATGAGATGAGTGCGGTTTTCCGCCAGTTGACCGGTTCTCGTATGGGGTGCCATTCGGGGAACACTTCTCCCGTTTCTCCATCGATTTTAAGCATGTATATGATATTTTTTATTTTATAGCTGACAAGCCAGAAGGGAATTGCAATGAGATCTTCTCCGCGTGAGATGCCGTGGAGTTCGGGCTGGTATACAGATGCGCTGACGGTTACGGGGAGGATGCTGACATTGGCAGGGGTTGGGATTATCTCGGGGGTGGTGCGTATGAGGTTTTGCATGCCGGTCAGCAGGGTTCCGCATGCGGGCCGGTAGATTGTTTTGTTTTGTTTTCCGTCCTCACGGTAAAAGCACCAGAACGGGTAATAGACCATGACGGCTTTGCCGAACCGGCAACCGTTTTTCTGGACGACGGGGTAATCCTGAGCGTCTATCCAGAGACGGGATAGTTCTATCGCCTGTTCCTCGGATACACGCGGTGCAATAATGCCGCGGCAGGTGAGCGGGACAAACGGCTCTTTGGGTATGTCAGCCATATATGATAAAATATTTCGCGTAGAAACAGATAGATGTTGTTGTCTTTGCGGGGTGCAGCCTGTCTAATCAACCCCCCGCTTCATCAGACAGCATTTAAACAAATGAGCCCCTCAAATATGCATTTAGTCCTGCACAGGCAGCAATGCTACCGAGCGAACATAGCGTTTACGTATTTTTTCTTCCGGAACC
>CAZAWD010000026.1:0-2876 GCA_964488725.1 uncultured Methanomicrobiales archaeon
CAATGTCTTCTTATTTCGGAATCAGTCCGGCATGTCCGGCTACTTTTGCATCCTCATCCAGTTTCTCTTTCCATTCTGCCGGACTCTTAAACGAATAAACAATCATCGTCAGACCAAGAAATGCCACATGAACCGAAAAATGCTCAAACGGATCCATAATCAGAATCAGACCAAGCGAGATTTCAAGCAGTGCTGTCAGCATCAGAGAAATTCCGCGTTCCCGTTTCCAGAGCCGGTAGAGCGCATGATTAACTTCGCCTGCTCCCTTCAGCAGACTGATAAGGCCCCAGACAATTCCAAGAAATCCAAGTGCGGTCTCCGCCGCATTCACAAATACCGTAAGACCGACCAGCAGCATCACCAGAGACGTTGCAATCTGCGACGTTTGCAGTGTCCTGTATTCATGCCGGTCGAACCCGGTATAAATTCCAAAAATACCGTTCAGACACATTCCAAGTCCGATAAGATAAGGAATGACCGTTGTCAGACTTTGACAAAACAGGATACATATGAATCCCAGTACCAGCAGAACCACCCGTACCCGCATTGTTTCGATTTTCCGAAGAAAGGATGGTTCCGTCATACAAAAAAATTAGAAGTTATATCTATTGGCCGGTAGAAGTTCAAGTCCCGACGTTTTGATTTTTTCAACCGCTTCTCTCGGATTGGCGACTTTAACGATAAGCGCTCCGTAATCACCGGAACGGAACGCATATGCATACTCAATATTAATACTGAGATTTCCAAGCAGACTTGCGACCTCAAACAGTCCGCCGGGCACATCTTTCATTTTAATTGCCAGAACATCGGTATATTTCAGTGCATAATTTTGTTTTGCGAACGCTTCAAAGGCCACCTCGGGTTTGTCGACAATTGCACGGACAACACCGAAATTGTTTGCCTCTGCAATATTGAAGGCCTGAATTGACACGCCGGTATCAAGGAAAACTTTCGCAATTGCTGCAAGTTTACCTGCTTTATTCTCGGAAAATATCGAGAGCTGTTTGATAATATATTCTTCCGTCATTTAAATCACTCTGGTATCATGCACACGTTTTGCTTTACCCTCAAAACGCGGAAGGGAGTTCGGCGGGCACAGTTCAACGCGGGCTGAAACATTCAGTGCATCACGAAGTGTGCGTTCGGCAACAGCCTGCATTTCCATAAGGCCGTTGATACTGTCAGTCATCGCCTCCGGTTTCAGTTCGACTCTTACCAGCAGATCATCGAGTCTGCCTTTACGCGAAACCTCAAGCATAAAATGCCCGGTCAGGAACGAGTTTCTCAGGAGCGCATGCTCAACTGCTGATGGGAATACATTGATTCCGCGAATAATAAGCATATCGTCAACTCTGCCGCTCAGCCGGTCGATACGCGGTGACGTTCTGCCGCAGGGACACTCACCTTCGAGTATAGATGTAATGTCTCCGATACGGTATCTGATCATCGGAATGGCTTCTTTTTTAAGAATGGTAATCGTCAGCTCGCCTTTTTCACCGGGCGGCAACTGTTCGCCGGTCTTTGGGTCAATGATTTCAGTGTAGGCAATGTCCGCACCGATATGCATGCCGTTGAGCGCTGCACAGTCGGTAAACATCGGGCCGGAAAGTTCGGACGTTCCAAAGATATTGTGGGCAACGACACCCGACTGGGCATAAATGTATTTGCGCATCTCGTCCGTCCACGGTTCGGCACCGAGCACAGCTGTCCTGAGCAGGGTGTCTTTTTGGATACTGATATCCATCTTTGCGGCTACATCAAGGAGATGAATGAAATACGACGGTGTGCAGGCAATGACCGTTGTTTTCAGATCAATCATCATCTCAATCTGCCGTTCCGAGTTGCCGGTGGACGCCGGGATTACGGTTGTTCCAAGCTTCTCGCCGCCGTAGTGCAGGCCGAGTCCGCCGGTAAAAAGTCCGTATCCGTAACATACCTGCAGAACATCTTTTTTGCCGATGCCGCAGGAAACCAGTGACCGTGCGATCGCTTCCGACCATAATTCGATATCATTTTTCGTGTAAGCCACGACGGTGGGTTTTCCGGTGGTGCCCGAAGATACATGGTATCTGACAAGTTCATCGCGGGGAACACAGACCAGTTTATCCGGATAATTGTCACGCAAATCAGTCTTGCGCATGAAAGGAAGGCGGGTAATATCTGCGATGCTTTTTATGTCATCCGGACGGATTCCTGCCTCCTTCATTTTCCCGCCATAGAAAGCCGAGTTGGCATAGAGACGGGTCACTAATTTTTTCAGTTCCGTATACTGGAGTTTTTCCATCTCCGTCTTCGGCATTGTTTCAATTTTTTCGTTATAGTATTGCATGGTTTAGATGGTTCTTCTATCAATCACGCGTTTTGCTTTACCTTCAAAGCGCGGCAGCGATCCCGGCTCCACCAGTTCAACCCGTGCGCGAATCGTGAGGGTGTCCTGAAGAGCTTTCATAATCTTTGCCTGCAACCGGGACAGGTCAGCGAGTTCGCCTGAAAAGATCGCCTTGTTCATTTCCACTTCAATCATCAGTTCGTCCAGATGGTTTACCCGGTCAATATATACCATAAACTGGTCGCCGACCTCGGGTATATTTTTCAGGACATGTTCAATCTGACTGGGAAACACGTTAATCCCGCGAATGGTGAGCATATCATCACTGCGCCCGAAGAAACGGGCAAGTTTCTGTCCGCGGCCGCAGGGACAGTCGTCTTCCATGAGCATGGTAATATCTCCGGTCCGATAACGCAGAAGCGGCATTCCCTCTTTAGTAAAAGAGGTGAACACCAGCTCACCGATAGTACCATCTGGCAACACTTCACCTGTTTCAGGATTAATAATTTCAGCTAATACCTGATCTTCGCAGATGTGCATGCCATTT
>CAZAWD010000026.1:2886-9585 GCA_964488725.1 uncultured Methanomicrobiales archaeon
CTTCTTTGACTATCGGTGTTACTACCAGTTCGCCTTTCTCTCCTGCTTCCAGTGTCTCACCGGTCTTGGGATCGATGATTTCCACAATATAACAGTCGTGCCATATATGAAGGCCGTTTTGCTCAGTGCATTCAAACGCAACTCCAGGACCGAAGAGTTCGCTCATGCCGTAGCTGTCGTAGGCTTTTACCCCCAGCCGGTTTTCCAGATCGCGTCGTGTATTCTCTGACCATGCTTCCGCTCCGAAACACCCGGTTTTCAACGTGTGAAGATCAGCGTGCATCTCTTCAGCGACTTCGGTTAAATGCATTGCATAGCTTGGCGTGCAGTGAAGAGCTGTAACTCCAAAGTCCTGAATCATTTCAATCTGGCGTCTGGTGTTGCCGACACCGGACGGAATAACGGCACATCCTATTTTTTCAGCTCCCATGTGGATCCCGAGGCCTCCGGTAAACAGCGAATAATTTGCGGCGTTCTGAAAAATATCGCCGGTTTTCAGACCTACCATAGTAAAGTTTCTCGCCAGCAGTTCGGACCACATTTCAAGATCATGCCGGGTATACGCAACAACCGTTGGTTTTCCGGTAGTGCCGGATGTGGTATGAATACGATTGACCTGATTCATGGGGACGGCCAGAAATCCGAATGGATATCCGTCGCGCAGATCAGATTTTTTAGTGAATGGGATTTTTTTCAGATCGTCAAGGGTTTTGATGTCGTCAGGGGTAATGCCGGCATCTTTAAACATTTGTTTGTAGAAACCAATCTTCTGGGTCTGGTTAACCGTGAATTTCAGACGCTTTAGCTGAAGTTCACGGAGCGCATCCCCTTTGAGTGTTTCCATTTCTTTATTCCAAAACATTTGTTAGTCCTTCGCGGAGTGTGACAAATAGTATCATGCTACACTCTGGCATCCTATCAGGTAGGTCGTATATACAGATAAGGATTCCTTTTTATAAAAGAAATAGCTGTCTCTAAAAAATAAAAAAAGTAACTGTTCCCCCCTCCCTGAAATGGGAAGGGGTGAACAGTTACAAAAAATCAATGCCGCCCGGCATCGAACCCGCTCTTTGGATATATATTCTCAGTAACATAATTTTTTATCGTTGCCACTTTAATTGTGCTGATTACAAAACATGTCTCATCAACCGGCTCAACGGACCAGAGCTGTAACTGACAATATCCCGGATTATCTTTATCCCACTGATAATCATACATCATTCCCCCGCCGTTCTTTGCCAGTATCACTGCTTTTCGTACCACCGACCCGCCGAAAATATCAATGTAATAGGTTCCCGACGTCCCTGTTATTTCCGGATACGTTGAATGTGCCAGTACAGTTCCCTTGTAATCCATTAGTATTACTGTATCGGCCTGATATACTCCGCCGTCATTCAGGGACGACCCTTTGGAGGTCCCGGCTGTATTAATCAACTCAACCAGCGCACGGTCGCCGAACTTTTCCGCATAGATCATACATGCCCTTGACACTGACACCACCCCGCTCTTTTTCCCGTAATCAATCTCTATGGTATCAGGCGTCCCGCGGACAAACCCTGCTATCATCCATTTACTGTTGACCGGCAGAACATATCCGATAACAAAATATCCTTCATCCGGACTCTGACTCGCAGAAGTTCCACGAATAATCTTTACATACCCCCCTCCCTGCTGTGCCGTTGCAATCATATTCTGAATATATGTCACCTGATAACTGTCGTGTATCAACATAAAATTCCGGCCGACTGCATTCGCATGCTCTTCCGGCGCTGCCAATATCGTCCCGTTGTAATCAATCGCAAAGAGATCATACTCAAACTCTCCTGTATTTATCTTGGTCTGAACCTTTTCCTCTCCGGTTATCACTGCCTCAAGCCAGACGTTTTCAATCGTCTTTTTCAGTGCATCCGGATCTTTATCCTGCAGCCCGGTTGTTTCTTTTTCCGGTTTGGTAACATACATCGTATATGAGGATTTATGGGCCGAATACTTCTGCCATCCTGTCTTTTTTTCTCCATATACATATGCCCCTTTATCCCCGTCCATCAGAAACACTGCACCGATACTTGTATATAACGGTTTTTCTGCGGTCACCGTTGTTCCCAGACAGTCCTGTGACATGGCATAACAGACCCGATTCTCATCATCCAGAATCAGGGCAGCATATCCGTTATAGGTATGCGTATGGTTTAGCCCGGTGATATCATGGTATTCCTCCAGAATATTTCCGAGATTATAAACATTCATCACATATCCCTGATACACCCCGGACGGTGTAAACACCGGCATATACATCACTTCCAGATATCCGCGGCCCGGAATAAAGACAGGTCCGAGATTCAGCGTTCCGCCTGCACTTACCAGTTCTTCTTCAGAAGGGTGCGGCGTATTTTCATAGACCGTTTTAGAATGCAGCGGAATGTCAGTATATGTCCCTGTCAGATTATTATAATAAATAACTCCTTCAAGCCATGCATTTTCTGCATAATACCCTTTGAGAAGATGATTCACTTCCTCTGTGGTTTCTGCATCCCCCACCCTGTCGGCAAGATAATATAAATCGGTGGACAGCACGACGTCCAGATTCTGAAGGTCAATACTCAGATCGGCCATCGCTGTTTCCATCTCCGGCAAAATCTCAGTCGCCGTATACGCCGGACCGGCTGTCTGAATGCATCCGGCGGCACTGATACTAACCCATAGAATTATCAGTGTCGCCAGTATGCCGGTATATCTTTTGATATTCATCTCATAAATCCCCTCTCAGGTTGTATTTTATCCGCAGTTCATTCAGTCTGCCGGTTGATTTCATCTCTGCAAGGCCCTTATTGATGGTGTCTGCCAGCGCAATATTGCCATTCTGCACTGCAGCAGCATAGACCTGCTCAACCGAAAGCACCGCATTGAGCCTGATATCTCCATCCTTTGCCGCTTCGGCAATTACATCCTCTCCCAGAATTGCTCCTTCAATCTCGCCGGAACGCAGTGCTGCCAGCACCTCCTCAGGCGACGAATAGATATGAATCATCCCGCCGGTCACCATATGGGTGTATTCGTCTTCATCCATAATTCCCGGAATATAATTAAGCCGTATCGCATCCCCGACGAATCCGACACTGATTTTTCCGTCAGCCAGATCGGCCATAGTATAAGAAGATGTACCGCCCCGGGTCGCCAGCGCAAAATGGGATGTATAATATGCATCGGAAAATTGAATCTGTATCGCACGTTTATCAGTTATACCGAGACCGGAAAGCCAGACATCCACATCTCCCAATATGACACAGGTGAGTTTCTGTGACCACGGATACGTGGCAAAGGTAATATTAAACCCGTTTTCCCCGGCAATCCATCTTGCAATCTCCACATCAAACCCGGTCAGCTCACCGTTTTCATCAACATATGAAAACGGCGGATAATCATCGTAAATCCCTATTACATAATCGTTACCGGTCCGTTTGAAATGATACTTCTCAAGTATTTTTTCATAATCCGGACTTGCTTTGAGATTGGCAATGCCTGCATTGATTTTTTCCGCGAGTGCCGTGTTTGATTTATTCATGGCAAAAACGATGTCCTGTTCCGCACTGGCATATCCAAGGAACGAAAGAGGAGGATACTGGGAAAGTTTTGAGGCAATAACCTGTTCCGAAGCGATTACTACATCAGCCTGATTACTAAGAACCGAGTAAAACGCTGCATCCGGTGTATATTTTAATAATATATCTCCCGATGCGGCCAGTTCATTATATTTTTCATCGCCGAATGTTCCTTTAATCCATGACGCGCCGGCTCCTCCCTCCTCACAGGCAAAAGAGACCGTGCCGTTTCTGACGTCCTGCATCGTCACGTCTGAATCTACCCGTTTTGCAAGTGCATAACGACTGGCGACATATGTATCGGAAAGCAGATATTTCTCCTCGCGTTCCGGTGTGCGAAACAGTGATGATTCAATATCTGTAATTCCGCTTTCCAGATCTGACCCCATCGTCATTGTCTCCGACACACGATATACTGGTGTAAATCCCTGGTCCTCCGCTATCCAGTTCATTATATCAATGTCCATACCTTCCAGTTCACCATCGGAGGACATAAATGAATATGGGGCAAGATCAGCACTTACCCCGATAGTATAAGTCGGTTCCGTTATCAGACACCCGGCTGACAGTACGGCAACACATACGCACATGATAATTCCAATACACTGCAGCCCCCGTAGTCCTGATGAACGTCCCGACATAGTTAGTGTCTGATATTTGATCTTAACCTATATCTATCTTACTTAGGTTTCCGGCTGTTAGAAGTGGAAATTTTTCTGCACTATTTTAATCGCACAGAAATCTCCGCACATCGTGCATGCATCTGAATCGGCCGGCATTCTGGAATTACGTATACATTTTGCCTTTTCCGGGTTCATTGCCACTGCATACTGCCGTTCCCAGTCAAGATCCCTGCGTGCATGTCCCATCTCAAGATCTGCTGCGCGGGTCTTGGGGAGCTTTACCATGTCGCCCACATGTGCCGCGATTCGTGAACTCATCACTCCTTCATATACTTCTTCCGGCGTCGGCAGTGCAAGATGCTCGGCAGGCGTTACATAGCAGATAAAATCCGCGCCGGCCGCTGAAGAAACCGATGCACCGATTGCAGCAACCCTGTCATCGTATCCGGGTGCAATATCCGTTACCAGCGGACCTAACATATAGAATGGTTTGTTATTCGTAACTCTTTTTTCAAGTTTTACATTTGCTTCAATCTCGTCAAGCGGAATATGCCCCGGGCCTTCCATAATACACTGAACGCCAAACTCATGCGCTTTATCGGCCAGCTCGGCATTAATCAGGAGCTCCTGTATGGCAGCGCGATCGGTTGCGTCATGGCAGGCACCGGCCCGCATACCGTTTCCAAAGGACAGCGTAACTTCATGCTCTTTTAAAATCTCCAGAAGATAATCGAACCTCCGGTACAGCGGATTTTCCTGTTCATTGTGCAACATCCATGCCGTCATGAACGCTCCTCCGCGTGACACCAGCCCGCCGTGCCGCCCCTGATTTCTCAGGCGTTTTACCGTTTCATAGTTGATACCGGTGTGAATTGCCATGAAGTTCGTTCCGAGTTTTGCCTGTGCTTCAGTGATACGGAACAGATCATCTTCATCCATAAACACAACGCCGCCTTTTTTACGGGCAGCCTCAATGAACGCCTGATACAGTGGCACCGATCCCACGGACAGTTTTGTCTGTTCACACACTCTCCGGCGTATATCAAGGAAATCTCCGCCGGTCGACAGCTCCATCAGCGAGTCCGCCCCGGCCGCCTCTGCCATTCGTGCTTTTTCAAGTTCTTCTTCAACGTTTACAATATCTGATGATGTCCCGATAGAGGCGTTGACTTTTGTCCGCAGGCCGGAACCGATTCCGCAGAGTTTTACTTTCCGGTATGGGCTCATGTTGATTACAATATGGCCGTCTGCAATACCGCGGCGGATGAAATCTTCGGTGACTCCTTCGTCCTTGGCAACGACTTTCATCTCTTCAGTGATGATGCCGCGTTTAGCGTCTTCTACGATGGTCATGCCATATTGGTTGTCTTCTCTTATTATTAATGTGGTGGTTTTTATTGTTTTAAAATCAATTTATTTTGATAATCGCACAATAAAACTAGTAATAATGCTTGAATTATACAAGTTTGATGGGGTGGGCGGAAAGTCTGCTTTACTCCGGAGAAAGTGTATTTTTCATACGGGCAAATTTGATTGTTTTTTCTTGTGCCCGTTATATAATATGGCAGAGCTCTTTAGCCCGGCCGGCAAAAAAGTGGGATTCAGAGATCCTTATGTTTCTCTGCAATCGTCTCTGCCAGCTTATGCAGATTGGCAATTGCCTCTTCATCCGGCAATCCTTTAATATAAACCGGTTCCAGCACCTCGGCACCAAGCGGGGAAAGCATCTCACCCAGATAGTTTACCGCATTGGTTCCCCATCCGTATGAGCCGATAACGCCCAGATACTTCGTTTTCGGGCGCAGGGCACGAATCAGATACGCCGCATTAACGGCAACCGGATGCGGTCCGAACAGCACCGTCGGCGTTGCCAGCACAATCGTTGCTGCATCGACAATCGCACTGCCGAGCACACCGGAATCCGTTTCCAGCAAATTATACTGATTCACCGGGACCCCCTGCTGTACCAGATCATCTACCAGCATCTTCACCATCAGCTGAGTACTGCCGTGCATTGAAACATAGGCAACAATTACCTTGTTCTTCGGCTCGTCTGATGCCCAGTCAGCGTAGAGATCCAGAATCTTTGCCGGCATCTTCAGCACCGGTCCGTGGGCCGGTCCGATAAATGCAGGGTCAATTTTCTTTACCAGCGCCAGATACTCAACAACCGATCCTCTAAACGGCATCATAATCGCAGAGTAATACCGCTTTGCCGCCTCAAGGTAATCGGGGCTGTCATCGTTTTGGAACAGTGTCTCGGATGCATAATGCGTTCCGAGGAAATCAGAAGTAAAGAGAACCTTATCTTCGACTACTTCGGCAAACATCGTGTCCGGCCAGTGCACCCAGGGCGCGAGATAAAACTTCAGCGTCTTATCTCCGAGGGACAGCGTCTCAGTATCTCCGACTACAATAAACCGTTCGTCCATCTCATGGAGATTATGCATCTCAACAAGAAGGCCTTTACAGGTTTC
>CAZAWD010000027.1:0-9581 GCA_964488725.1 uncultured Methanomicrobiales archaeon
GACCAGCGCTATGTAATCATTGTTCCCACCGGTGTTCGCATCTCCCGCGAGAAAATCGGAACCTGTTAATCTTACAATGCGGCAGATTGTATCCAGTCCCTGTCCCGAGTGCGGGAAAGAGATTAATTTCATATATGATACGGAAAATATACCTTATTTTTCCGATATCCTCCTTATCAGCGGCGTATGTAACTCGTGCGGGTTTAAAATCGTTGATACTATGGTTCTGAATGAGCGTGAGCCATGTGTCTGGGAAATGCCGGTGTCTGAACCCGGTGATTTAAATGCACGTGTTGTTCGAAGTATGCAGGGTGAAATTGATATTCCTGAACTTGGTATTAATATTTATCCCGGGCCGGCGTGCAGCGGGTTTATTTCAAATGTTGAGGGTGTTCTGGTTCGTGCCGAAGATGCGGTGCGCCGCGCACTTGTTGCATCTGAGGGGGAGGAAATTCGCCATGCGATGCAGATTCTTGAGAATATTGCACAGGCAAAGGCAGGGACATTTTCCTTTACTCTGCGAATAAGTGATCCGTCCGGCAATTCCGGGATAGTTTCTTCCAAGGCCAAAAAAATGAAACTCGATGTTGAACGTCCGGATGGTCCGACTATAACTCCCCTTACCTGATTTTTATGGACAATCCCCGTTACCTTCCATCCGATGCGGAGAAACAGGCACTTGCAGCTCTTCTGGATATGCGCTCTTTTCCTGCACTGGACCGTCTGACTATTTCCTATATTGAAAAAATAACTGGTAAACCATGGAACGATGAGGCGGTGCTCGATAAAATACGCGCCGCTGTTACTGCCCAGAAGGAGTCATACTGGAAAGAGGGTGTTAAAAAGTCGGTTACCTATAAAGGGGCCTATAGTGTTCTTGGTTATATGGCTTATCAGATGCCGGGTTATGTCATCGAGCTTGCCGGTTTTTTTTCATCGCTTATTTCCGCCGGGCTGCTCAGAAAAAAGTTTCGGGTGCTTGATGTCGGCGCGGGTCCGGGTACTGCAGAGGTTGCAATGGCGGCTGTGCTGTCATGTTTTCCGGAGATGAGTTGTGAAATCACCGCAGTTGAACGTGCTGAACCTCACCGCGAGGCGTATGCGTTTCTGGTGCCGCCGCTGCTCAAAGAGTTCGGGGGGCAGGTAACCGCGCCGGTTCCGGTTGCACTGGATATCACTGCCGGGGTTCCGGCCGGTGACTTTGATTTGATTATATGCGCTAATGTCATTAATGAACTAACGAATCTTGGTCCGGATGCTAAGACTGATCTGATTATGAAGTTGTCGTCGCATCTGGTGTCTGATGGCAGTCTGGTGCTGATTGAACCGGCTGATCTGGAAAATGCGTCCCGCCTCCGTCTGATTTCCCGGTCTGCCAAAGAACGCGGGCTGACTATCTATGCTCCCTGTAATGATCTGCGCGGTGTGCCGTGCGGGGTTGCACCCTGCTGGACATTTCAGTCGTATGCTGATATCAGGCCGACGAGGCTTATGTTTGCGCTGGGAGGAGAGGCGGAGAAGTTCCGGTTTGTTAATACTGATGTGAAGTTTTCGTATGCGGTTTTGCGTGTCGATGGTCACCGGCGGTGCGGGTATCGGATTCCGGCGGATGCAAAACGGGCCCGGTTGTCACAGATAAAGCGTCATGTGGGCAAACGGATTCATGTTACTGTTTCGGTAATGTCTCAGGATATCGGGGATGCGAAGAATTATCTGTATCTGGTATGTGACGGGACGGGGTTGGTTCCCTGTTATATTGCGCTTCCTGCGTTTCACCGTACTCCCGAGCATGAAGCTCTGCTGACTGCGGCGTATGGGGCGGTGGTGGCGGTTGATTCAGTTCTGGTCAGGTTTAATGAAAAACAGAATGCGTATAATCTGCTGATGGGTCAGGAGAGTTTTACCCGGTTTATTGCAGGAGGTCGTCTGGACGGGGGGTGTCCGGATAAGGCAAAAGCATTGCGGGAAAAATACGGGTCCGGGAAAGGTAGGAAAGGTGCGCGCTATCCGGGCGAGAAACAGAGAAGAGCGGTGTCTTCCGCTAAAAAACCGGCGAGAAAGTAATTCGGGTGAAGAAACGGCCGGTATCACGAGTGATCCTTTCTTCATTTGATATGAATTGCCATGTATTATTAGGATATACGGTTAATACTTTTGCGAAGTATCATGGAGGAAAAAGGATGCAGCAGGGAGGAGGTTATCTCCCTTTTGGCCGGATACCGGGCGTTGGATTTGCATCATGATCATATCCTCAGCTCAATGTGTACGATTCCCCATCCGATTGCGGTTGCGGTGCATGAGATGTTTGCGTCTGCGAATCTGGGGGATCCCGGATTGTATCCGGGGTCTACGAAGGTTGAAGGTCTGCTGGTTCATTCGCTGGGGGAACTTTTGCATCATCCGGAGGCCGGAGGGTATGCGACTTCCGGGGGGACGGAGTCAAATCTGCAGGCAATACGGATTGCAAAGAAACTGAAACCAGTGGATAAGCCAAATATTGTTGTGCCTGCTTCGGCTCATTTTTCGTTTGACAAGACCTGTGATATTCTAGGGCTTGAGATGCGGGTGGTTCCGTATGCGCCCGGAAAATATTGTGTTGATACTGAGAGGATGGCAGAGGAGGTTGACCGGAATACGATTGCGGTTGCAGCGGTTGCCGGGACAACTGAATATGGGGTTGTCGATGATGTTCCTGCCGTTGCAAAGATTGCCCGTGAAAATGATATATTCTGTCATGTGGATGCGGCGTTTGGCGGGATGGTTATTCCGTTCCTTGATAATCCTGTTCCGTTTGATTTTGCGGTTGAAGGAGTGTCGGCCGTTTCGCTTGATCCACATAAGATGGGGATGAGTTCTATTCCGTGCGGGTGTCTGCTTTTGCGTGATCCAAGTGATTTTGGAACGCTGAATGTTGACACACCGTATCTTACTGTTAAATCAGAGTGTACGCTTGCAGGAACCCGGCCGGGTGCGGATGTTGCAGGGGCGTATGCGGTTTTGAAACTTCTCGGAAGGGTGGGGTTCTGCGATATAGTGGCAGGGTGTATGGAGAATACCCGCCGGCTGGTTGAAGGGATGGAGGCGTACGGGTATTGCCGTGTTATTGATCCGGTGATGAATGTAGCGGCATTTTCTGCCGGAAAAGTGCCGGAGGGATGGAAGGTGTCACATACGAGAAACGGGCATTTGCGGTTTGTTATGATGCCGCATGTGACCCGGGATGTTATTGAGAATTTCCTTGATGATCTGGGAAGGCTACAATAATTTATTTTCGTCTTTTACGCGCGCTTAGAGGTCAATGCCGGGTATAAGGTCGCATGCACCGCAGCGTGCGCACATTGTTTTTGCCATGGTTATATCCAGTTTGCACCGTGTTAATTCATCGTGCAGATATGAAGCGAGTTTTAGTATGCGGTTGGGGGACGGAGTTTTCATTGTGGTTAATTCGGCGGAGGGAGTTAAGGGGCGGAGTATGGGAATAATGCCCTTTTCTGTGTATGAGCTGATACACTGTTTCATTTCTTCATCTGTTTCTCCCAGTCCGATGATAATGTTAGTATACACATGATTTCTTCCGAAGAGGTCTACCGATTTAATAAGTGCTGCGTCGATACCTGATTTATTCAGGCCGGGGCACATGCGGGTAAAGATATCAGAGGTTGCAGCTTCTGTATTGAACTTTACTTCACTGACGCCGAGGGCGTGGAGTTTTTCCGGCATGTCTTTTGTGGGGTATACTGAGATGCCAATGGGGAGGTTAAATTGTCTCAGGGTGGGAAGGAGGCTGTAGAGTCTCTCTGCTTCTTGTTCGGGTGAGTCCAGTACTCCGCTGGTAATAGAGATGCATTCAGCACCATCGATAACGGCTTCGGTAAGGAGTGTCAGAATTTCTTTTTCGGATTTTATGTGGTGTGGAAGGCCGGGGACTGCGCAATACCGGCAGGAGAAGATGCACCCTTCGCTTAAGGTCAGGTATGCTTGTTTCGGGCAGTGGCAAACGGCAGGTTCCAGTGAACCATGCACGCAGGTATCGTTGAGGTAAAGGATTGCGCGGTGTCCGCTGTTTTCAATGTGTGTGCGACTGGTGCTGCATAGTGTTAGTCTGATACGGGATATGCCGTCGGTAAAAAAGATTGAGGTGCCCTGTCCGACTCCGGGGCCGGCATGAGATTTTTTGATAGTGGGGGGGTCGATGCCGGTAAGCACTGCCGTTCCGTCTGCCAGAAGATATGGTTTGAGGGATGCAAGCGTGCGTTCTTTCATATCGAGAGGGCCTCGGAGAAGTTGGTGTAATAGGGAATGGCGGCCGCAGCGCCGATAACGCCGCGTCCTTCGATGCGGATGTCAAGAAGGGAGCGGATTTCTTCAAAGGCTTCCATGGTGACTTCGCCGGATTTTACTTTTTTTCCGTAGGGTAAAAGGGCTGAGGGGTCAAACCCGATGTAGGCACAAAGGCCGGTGTCGTCAGAGAGGGTATATTTTTTGACGAGTTGTTCAAATGAGCAGATGAGTTGGCCGGGGTTGGTGGTTGCAAATTCACAGGCGACCGCAACACAGTTTTTGGTACGGAAGGAGACCGGATACAGCTGGGTGATGGTGTGGGAGAGGTAGCGGGTGCGTTCATCTTCTACAGCTCGTGCAATATTGTGCGCAAGAGTCCATGTTGCGCCGGTTTCGGGGGTGTCGGTGTCATCTACACCAATAATTACCCGGGTGTAGCGGGGCAGGTGCAGGGTAGATCCGGCAGCTTTTCCTCCGCCGCATTCATCACTTTCATAACGGAGGACGCCGGAAGCAGTTGCCCGGCAGATGCTGGCTCCGACTCCTCCACCGCCGAGTCCTTTGTAGGTTACGGTGATCTCATCGGCTGAGATTTGTGCGCCGGAGATGCCGGCGGGAAAATATGAGCCTTTAAGGGCGAGGTCAGATGAACCAGTGGATACAAGAAATCGCTGAGTTGAGCCAACAATGCGCGATGAGTTTACCAGGGGGCTTTTGACATAATGATTTTTCACCCACATTGCACCGCCGATACAGTCAAAATGTTCGATGAGTTCGATATGTTTTCTATCCTCAGAAGCGATTGCCAGAATTTCAGGGTAGGTGATTTGGTAGGGGGTTGTTAGTTCGTTCATATGATTACCTGTGTATAACGGAATTTCTGTTAACGGTATTATCGTTAATAGTAGGAGACGAAATTATATCTGTCTGTCGCTTCAGATCAAAAAAGAATTAGTTCGTCGTTTTCTGTTGTGCATGCCATTCCCGTAGCATTTCAGCGAGCGCTTCGGCAATTACGCGTGATGATGAGGCCCAGTGAACGGTAACTCCGAAGAATCCGTTATGTCTGCGGATTCCGCTGTCTTCTATGCGACAGCAACGGGCAATAAATGGTTCGGCATTTACCTGGGAGAGCGGGCATGTTTCTTTGAAGTGGATGTCGGCGTCTGTTTCTTCACGGCATATCTGTCTGCCGGTTTTGCAGCAGGCAATTGTGTCGCCGGTATGCGGGCGGTCTCTGTCGAGTGTTTGTGAAAAGCCGCCGGCACGGCATGGGTAGAGGTCTGCGGTGATTTCTGAAATATTTTTGATATGATGTTCAAAGATAATCTGGTCGCTTTCGAAATATCCTAATTTTTCAAGGGAAGAGAGGGTTTCTGAAAGGTTTGCATGCGGGGGGGTAATGTCATAGATGTGTACTGTTTCAAATGATGAGAGGTCGGGTTCGAATACGAACGTCATGTGGTCCGATTCACTTCCAAAGATAGTACAACGCTTGCCGGTGGTCATGGCTTTTTTAATGAGGTCAACGCGGTCATGAGGGTTGATGTCGCCTTGCCAGACGCTGATTTCAGAGGGGGGTGCCAGTGTTTCAACTGAGGCGATGTTACGCATCATTCCTCCCTCTTTTCCCGGGAGAATTTTTAAAATTTCAGGGCCGGCCGGCGTGGGATGGATGAGATACTGGGTAAGAAAGTATACCTTGTCGCCGTAAGGTTTGCTGGATGCGTTTCCGATATATTTGCAGGAGGGTGGGAATATCATGGTGATGTTTCAAGTTTTCCGAGAACTTCAATGTATTTGTATTTGAGCATTACAGTGCCGCCGCCGATGTGGCGAAGTATGACGGGTGAGTCGGGTTTGACAGGGAGTTGAAGTTTATGTCCTTCGTAGACGAAAATGACGGTGTCGTCTTTGATAAAGGGTGTAGCGTCAGCTCCGGTAAGGGTGATATATCCAATTTCTTCAATTTGTTCTTTGAGCGAATCCCACATACACTATAGATGGTTTTGGTGAGGTATAGTTCTTATCTTTTGCGTGTTCGGATTTTTCGAAGAACTGCCGGGTTAGAAAAGAAATCCTTTGTGAGGGTAAAATGAGTGGGGGCGGAGGGGATAAAAATAAAATTGTTGATTATGGTTTTTCTCCAAAGAGACCGGCGGCTTCAACTCCTTCGTTTGCCCAGAGCAATGCGCCAAGCGCACCTATTCGTCCTTTGCTGTTTGCGGTGTCTATAAAGGTGATGCCAAGTTTTTCAGATTCTGCTTTTGCATCATCAACGCTGAGCAGTTCGGTTTTAATTCTGGAGGTGTAGTCTGATTTTGGAAGTACAATTCCGGTTATGTAGCAGATGCCGGTGTCGGGACTGACTGTTTTATCTTCAATGAATTTTTTGACAAATGATATAAGTTCGTCTTTTTTGTCGGGTTTGACTGCAAAGGTAATTACAGAGCCGGTACAGTTGGTTGTTTTATCGGGTGCTTTGGGGTTGAGCTGGATGATACGCATTCCAAGAAATATTGCGCCGTCGATCGTGCAGGCTTCACCGCATTTGAGTGCTAAAACCCATGTTGCCCCTCCCTCTTTTGTGTCGGTGTCGTCGATACCGAATGTAATTTTTTCGTATTTTGGGAGGATGACGGTGCTCCGGCAGATGTGGGCACCTCCGATTTTTAAATCTTCTTCCGAGGCGTATTCCGTTCTAAGAACACCGGGTGCCTGCGCAAGACATGCTGCAATGCCGACACCGGCCCCGGCCGCGCCGGCCCATGAAGTGTGTACTTCGTCGCCGTGTAAGACGACGCCTTCAAGTGCCTGTCCTCCGAGTTCGGTGTCGGAAGGGCCGAATCTAATGGGGTAGATGCCAAGTTTGGCGGTCATTGTCATGTGCGTTCCTTCTGTTCTGGCACTGATGAGTGCGCCACCGGCACGCCGCCGATTCATGTGGTCCCATTCAATTGGTCCGCGGGCATGGCATTCTTCATGAAGTTCGGCGATTTCATTTTTTTCATCGGTCATTACCAGGAGTCGGTGACAAAACATGGGGCCGAATTTTTCTTTTACGTCTTCTGGTTTAAGTGTGAGTGTCATACTAGTTATCACTATTTATTTCGTTAACAAAATTATCGGCGCCAATAGTATAATAGGTATTCGATAAGAAGTTCTGCCTAAAAGGGTAAATTGATATAGATTACCTAAGATAATTATATCCATGGCTAAATGGTATTGTATTTACTGTGGATGGATATATGATGAAGATAAAGGTGATCCGGCTCATGGTGTTGCACCGGGTACTAAATATGAGGATGTTCCGGATACGTGGCGGTGTCCTCTTTGTTTGATTCCTAAAACAAAACCCGGGCTTTTCAAGAAACTTGAAACTGCGTCCCGGGATGAAACTGAAGAATATTCAATTTGATTGTATCATCTTCGTATAAACGATAATAATACTACTATAATTTCTATTTTCATTTTCAAATATGATTTAGGTTAATTGTTTGTTGTGTATTTGATTGTTTTGACAACATATATATTATATCTGTGATTATTTGAATTATTGTGCGCATCCCTTCGCATGATTTTTCTTCAGTCGTCATTTTTTATTCTCGGCGTTAATTTTAATATTAATTATTCCGGTTGATTATTATATTATGATGTGTTGGTGTGGTGATTATTTTGAGTGACGTTGTTTACCGGTGGGGGCGAGCTAACAATGTATTTATAGATTTGTTGACGAATATTAATAGTCGATCGTAGTTATCGAAGGCTGGTGCATATAAGCAATGGCATTTGCAATGCATATCAACATGGAGCGATGTACTGGTTGTAATAATTGTGTAGTCGCATGTCCGGTCAACGCACTGGAACTCTGTACGGTAGATCCCGCAACGTCCGAGAAGATCTATCAGGTTCAGGATGGCAAGGCTGTATCCCTTGACATTAATAAAGAACTGTGTGCAGGGTGCGGTGTCTGCGTTGAAGCATGCCCCTATGGAGTTATTAGACTAGTCGCATCGCAGGTTCCTGCAGCAAAAATTGCTGGCGAGGAACACTAAGGAGAGGGAAATAGAATGGCAATGAGCACAATGTTTCCAAAATTCTCCACGAAAGTCGAGGGTGAAACCATCATTATGGAGCAGCGTCTCCTGAAAAAGGTTTCACATCTTGTGTTAAACGTCCCTAAATGTACCGGGTGCGGTATTTGTGCAGACGTCTGCCCCAAGGAAGCTATTACTCTTGGTATGGTCGGCGCTGTTGTCCGCGGAGCTGTCACTGAGGGGGCACCGATCGTTATCGATCCTGCAAAATGTTCTTATTGTGGTGTCTGTACGATTATGTGTCCGTTTAACTCTCTTTCTGTGGAAGTCGACGGCGAACCAAGTCTGCCTATTCAAGAGCAGGAAGGGTTCCCAGAATACGACTATACTGCTGAGATTAACGAAGAAAAATGTGTTCGCTGTACCACCTGCAGCGTAGCATGTCCGCGTGACGCTATCGTCCGCGATGTCCCGGTCTATGAAGGAGAAGCCGCCGACGGCGCTAAACGCCATACCGCTCTCGTTGAAAAGACCACTTTTGTAATTGACAAAGAAAAATGTACGGTATGTGGTGTCTGTACTTCTCTTTGTCCTGCCTTAACCATGAAACGTGTCCCGTTCAGCGCTGAGACGGTTAAATCCGCAGGCGATATTATCTGGGACAGCAAACTCTGCGATGCATGCAAAGTTTGTTCTGACGCATGCCCGCATGACGCAATCAGTGTCTTCCGTGAGGTCACCCCTGACTCAAAACTCGCCGGAAAAGTCACTATTGACAAAGAAAACTGTGTCACCTGTTCATGGTGCGAGCATGTATGTCCGACCGAGGCGGTTACCATAAAAAAGTTCTTTGACGGTGAAATCACTATCAACGCTTCAAAATGTCCGGGAGGATGTTCAACATGTCTTGAAGTCTGTCCGTGTCATGCTATCTATTTACCGAGTCCGGTTCCCGCAACCTCTCTCAAGAAAGACGGCATTGAAGCCAATATCGCGGTCAATAACGATTTGTGTATACTTTGCGGCGCCTGTGTTAATGCATGTCCGTCAGAAGATGCTATCGTTCTTAAACGCACTGGTATTCACATCAAAGGAAAAGAAACCGATCTCTACAAGACTATCGCTGCTAAACTCTGTGTTCCACGAACCAGTAAAGTAGTCGAAGAGGTCTTTGGTCAGGTCCAAACCAAAAAACTGGAGTGAACTCATATGACAAGTGCAAAATCATATAAAGATGCTGCTCTTGCAGCACGTCTTTCGGAC
>CAZAWD010000028.1:0-9487 GCA_964488725.1 uncultured Methanomicrobiales archaeon
AAGGGGCGAACGACTGGAGCCGGCAGGACCGGCCTACCTTCGACTCGAAGAAGGGGCAGCACGGTCGCGGCGCCTGGGGAGTCCCGCGGGAGCGGCTCCGGGAGTTCGCGGCGAAGGCACGGGCGAGGGAAGCGCGGACGGCGCTCCTCTCCCTCTCCGAGGGAGGCTCGACGTGACGACCGCGACGAAGACCTTCGACGGCTGGGCGACCGCCTTCGACCTCTCCGAGCGGGAGAGGGCGGCGTTCGTCCACCCGCTCCTCGACCTCCGCAATCGAGGGCGGGCGTTCTCCTCTGGACCTCCCGAGCACCTCTGGACCCTCTACGTCGAGGACCTCGACGAACTCGCGCGAGAGGCGCGGCACGTCGCGAACGACATCGACCTCGCCGACTTCGCGAACGAGGCGGACCTCTATCGGAGGGGACGGTGACGACCGGCGGCGACGACTGGACGGACTTCCGCTCCTACACTTCCTGGGCCGCGGAGTGGGGCGTCGCGCGGCAGGCGGCGTGGCTCGTCCTCTCCGAGAGGCGCTTCCAGACCGACGTCGTCTTCCGGCCGGTCCTCCTCGGGAACGACCTCTCCGGTCCCTCCTCCGCGCACAAGATCCGCCGCGCCTCCGTCGAGGCGATTCGAGAGGCGGCGCGGGTCCTCGACGCGGCAACTCGGCTCGGAGGCTCGACGTGACGCGACGCTTCTCCTATCACCGGACCGCTTACGAATGGGCGACCCTCTGGGGAATCCGCGACACGCGCGCTCTCTACGCCTTCCTCGATTGGGCGGTCCAGCAGGGGAGGGCCGGCAGCTACGTCGAGAACGTCGCGAGCCCGACGAAAGGAGTGACCCGCTTCTGGCTCTTCCCCGCCCACGAGGAGGCGCTCGAACGCGAAGCGAAGGCGGCGGACGCGCGGGACCGCCTCGCCGAACCGGGAGGCACGACGTGAGACCTCCGCTCGACGGGCACGCCTGGGCCTGCGACTTCCCCTCCCGCTGGGCCGTGCGCTGGGGCGTCTCCGAGGAGTGCGCGAAGGTCGCCCTCGAACTCGTCCGACCCGACGGGCTGACCTTCCGCGGGATGGCGGACCTCTACTACCTCCGGCGCGACGCTCTCGACGACGTCGCCAGGAAGGCGAAGGCGCTCGATGCCCGCGTCCGTCTCGGCGAAGACCTGTTCGGCGAGGAGGGTGTTGGTGTTGGGGATATCGGCAACTTTGAAATCGGCGATGATGGGGGTGCCGAACTGTGCAAGGTCTTTAACGATGCCAAGGCCGGTGGAGAGAACAAGCGGGTATCCTATTTTAATTGCGTCGATTTCTCCGGCACATGCCTGAGCAACCGCAACGGCTTTCTCCCGTCCCTGCACGTCAAGTGCTAAGATGAGGTCAGCCATCTATTTTGCCTCCAGCCGCTCAAGGGTGGCGGAGGCAAGGATCGGGAGCGTGATGGTGGCGTCGCCGTAAACGGTGACTCCGGTTCCGCCTTCACCGATTTTCCCCCATGATTTTGCTTCGTCAAGCGTTGCACCGGAAAGCCCGCCGAGGTCGGGGCGGTCACCGGTGAGCTGGACAACATAGGTGAATGCGTTTTCGGTCATGAGCATAGTCTGGAGCGTGAAGTTTTTGGGAACCCCGCCGCCGACGAGGAGTGCTCCGGCTTTTTTGACGCTGAAAGCGGTGTTGAGCAGCTGGTGCATGTCGCCTATTGCGTCGAGGATAGTTTTCTTGTGGAACTGGGAGAACATCCAGTACTGAAGACCAAGAACCGAGTCCTGAAATGCGGGGCAGTAGATGGGAACGTCGTGTTTTGCAGCGGAAGCGAGGATTCCGGTGTCGAGCTGGTCGCCAATGACGCGGAGGAGATGGCTGATGGTAATGGGTTCTTCGGGGAGGCCGCAGTAGACGTCCTGTATGAATCCTTCGAGTTCTTCGTATGCTTCGTTGGGGAGGAAGACATCGTATATACGGTTTATTTCGTCGTGACGGAGCTGGAGGTCGTCGCATTCGGCTTTACCGTGGTAGTGGTGGCAGCCGATTGCTTCGATGAGGTCGTGAGTGAGGTTAGCCCCGGTGGAGGTGAGGATATCGATATGACCTTTTTCAATGAGGGTGGAGACGATGCCGCCCATGCCGGCGGGGACCATGGCACCGGAAAGACCGAAAAATTTGGTCATGTCAGGGTCACTGAGCATTTTTTCATAAACGTCAACGGCGTGACAGAGGCTGCCGCCGTTATAGGCACCGGCGTTTCCCATCTCGGTGACGAGCTGGTTGACGGTCATGCCGGCGCGGGGGATGAACTGGGTTACGGGAGTATCGCAATGTTTGGGCATGATTTTTTCTCGCTATTGTGTTGGCTGGGAGGGGGGATATAGATAGCGGGTCAGAGAAGAGATGGCGTCATAATCTGATTGGAGCACACATAATTGTTGATCTGTTCAAGGATGCAGCCTGAAAAAATGAGGTGAGGTAAAACGCTCACCATTACAAAACTGCCGCGGTTACCAGCTACAGATTTTTATTCTGTCGTCGCAACAGCTGTCTCAGTTTTTTCTTCCACAGATTCATAGAGATTTGCAAGGAACCGTGCCTGGAAGATCAGAATGAACGGCAGAACCACAATCAGCATAATCATACCAAGAATCGGAATCATCATCAGGATGCATTCGATAACGCCGATGATAATGGATATTAAAATCCAGTAGCCGAAATAACGTAACCATCCGATACGCGAAATTATGGAACATATCTTTTTCAGCTGGAAAGCCGCACCAAAATGCTCCTCTTTTGCATAGCGGATGACTGCATTCATGGCAATCATTATTGAAATAATCAGGATGATTGTTGGAATAATTATACCGACGATTATCAGATACGGCATGTTATTAAGCGGCCCTAACATCGTCAGAATAGAGATGACAACATACGGAATCATATAGATACAGATAATCAAAAGCGCTGCCAGCCCTTCGATGAACATCTTCATCGGACGTGCCAGTGTCAGCTCTCCGCCGCGATACACCCGTAAAACAAACCCGTTTACAAAACATCCGGCGATAAGTGTAAGAATAATCCCTACTGCAATGCTCATTACAGAGAACGGCACCAGCAATACACCAATACCTGCAATCGTCGGATCCACTGCCAGAGCGGGATCAACGATGGCAATCAAACCAAACATCATCGCCAGCACACCCAGACAGAGAAGTACCGTTCCGGTCATCTCGAACGCTACAAGTAATATTATAGCAAACCAGCCGCCAAAAGATTTGAAGGCGTGATTTGCATAGGAGAATGAACTCTCCATGTTTTCACTAAAGTGCATAACCATAAGATATACTCCAATGTACGGAGATATATATCCCGTTCACAGATAAAATCTTTCTTGCGTAAAAATAGATGGTAATTACTGAATCTCTTCTCCTCTCAGGAGAATCTTGTGTTCAGGAATCACATGGCCGACTACCTGTGCGCCGGGTATCAGGGCGATAAGTTTCTCTGCATCTTCTGCTGCCACGATAAATGCAAATCCCATACCCATATTAAACGTCCGGTACAGCTCATTTGCTGACAGCTGTCCCTTCTCTGCAATCCACTGCAGAACCTCCGGCACTGCAAGGGGTGTTTCAAATGAAAATCCATGTGAGGAGATACGCAGGAAATTCAAAAGGCCGCCGCCGGTTACATGGCACATACCGTGTACCTCAATCTTCTTGCAGACTGAAAGCACTTCGGAGTAAATCCGGGTAGGGGTCAGCAGGGCTTCCCCAACTGTTTTTCCGGAAGGAAGTTTTGCAGAATATCCGCCGTTCTCTTCGGCAATTTTGCGGGCGAGCGTGTATCCGTTTGAGTGTACGCCGGAACTCGGTACACCAACGATTACGTCGCCCGAGGCAACCCTCTCTCCGGTGACGACGGCGTCCCGTTCCTGCACACCAAGGCATGTCCCGGCAAGATCAAGGCCGTTAATCATTCCTTTCAGGGTTGCCGTTTCTCCGCCGACGATATTCAGATTTGCAAGCCGCGCTCCTTCGTTCAGGCCGACGCCGATTTGTATCATCTGTTCTTTTTGAATGCCTTCCGTTGCAATATAATCGACAAATGCAATCGGTTCGATGTTCATCACATACATATCGTTTACATTCATCGCCATACAGTCAATACCGACCGTTGACCAGTCCTGTAAATCATCTGCAATCCGCATCTTTGTCCCCACACCGTCAGTACACAGTGAAAGAACTTTATCGCCAAAATCAATCAGCCCTGAAAAATGACCGACGTCTCCCACCATTCCATGCTCACCTTTTCTGCGGAAGGAGAGCATATGGATAAGTGACTTTACGCCATCTGCTTCAAGATCGATATCGACTCCGGCATCTTTATATGAATATTTTTTTTCCATTTTTACTCCTCTCTGTCAAGATGATACTCATCGTGAATTGCCCTGAGCGCGCGCGCGCCGTCAGCATCATGCACAACAAACGACACGTTAACTTCCGAGCCCTGGGATATCATTAAAACATTAATTTTCTGTTCTCCCAGACTGCGGAAAATACGGGCAAGGGTTCCTGCGGTGCCCCGCATGCCGGCACCGACAACGGAGACGACCTGCACATCAGTTGAGAAATCATAGGTGCGGATGAGTCCTTTTTCCTTGATTGCCGCCAGTGCGCGTTCTGCGGGTTTCATCTGTTCTTCAGTAATTATCATTGAAATGTTCAGTTCCGAGGATCCCTGACTGATGAGCATTACATTGACCTTTGCATTTGCAAGTGCGGTAAATATTTCGCCGGCAACTCCCGGGCGGCCGGTTGCAAACCCGCTGACGGAGATAAGGCAGCTGTTTTTAATAAGAGAGACCGCTTTGACAATGCGTTTGTCTGCATGCGTTTCGCGATTGACCAGTGTGCCGGGAGCTTCCGGATTAAATGTATTCTTTACATAAACAGGAATATTCTTCTCCATTGCCGGAAGAAGCGCACGGGAGTGAATTACTTTCGCGCCGAAATAGGACATTTCCATCATCTCAATAAATGAGATGTTATCAATTACCCGCGCTTCCGGAATCATACGCGGATCGGTTGTCATAACGCCGTCAACGTCGGTCCAGATGATTATTTCATCAGCATCGATTCCCGCGCCGATAATTGCACCGGAATAATCCGAGCCGCTCCGCCCGAGCGTGGTGACGGCACCTTCCTTTGAGCATCCTGCAAATCCCTGAATTACCGGAACCTGTGCAGCAAGTTTTGTACCGATACGTTCTGAAATGCGCGGGTAGCTTTCCGGAAGGGCGGTGGCGTTTCCGTGTATTCCGTCGGTCAGAATCCCCGCATCACATCCGCTTATCTGGAATGACGGAATATCTGCCTGACGCAGTGCAGCAGAAACAATCGGTGCGGAGAGTTTCTCACCGAATGAAATAATATAATCACGTGACCGCGGTGTCAGCTCACGGAGGTTATGGACCGCAACGAGAATGTTTTTCAGGCGGTCGAGCCGGATATTAATATGTTCCGTAACCTCGCCGACATAGTCAGGAGCAACGGCCTGAAGGGTGGTCAGGTGCCGGGCCCGGAGGTCGGTGATGAATGTGTCAAGGATCATTCGGTCTTTGCAGGAGACAATGCGTTCGGCTTCTGCAATTATCTGGTCCGTGACTTTAGTCATTGCAGATACAACAACGGCAATTTCATTTCCCTGATCATGTGATTTCCTGATAATAGCGACAACTTTTCTAATCGCGTCGATGTCACCAACGGAGGTTCCTCCAAACTTCATTACGAGTCGCATGTTTTCATCTGCACCTGTGATTTTTCGTGGTTAATGTATGGGGGTTATGATTAGATATACATTGGCGTGGGTGCCGGATAAAAACAGGATGAAAATTTAAAATTAGTTTTTTGCTTTCTTTGCTGCGGGTTCGCCAACGGATTTTTTAATGACAGTGAGACCCATTATCGTCAGATATGCGACGAATATCAAAAACGCCACCACATATCCATATGCATTAGGAAGTATAGTCGGGAGGAAGAGCAGCATGAATGCAAATATAATAATTGCCGAGATCCCGATGATGACATCCAGTATCCAATCTTTTCTCATGTGCTGTACTTATTCGGCGTAGAGGTTTTTATCACTTCCGGAGACTAATATATAGATATGAATCGAACTGAGGCAGTCGCACTCCTGAAACAGCATGTTGCTTGTGCATCTCTGCTGGGTCACTGTCTGTCCACGGCGGCGGTTATGAAAGGTCTTGCTGCCGAACTCGGAGAGGACGCCGGTCTCTGGGAGAAGATTGGCATCCTGCATGATATTGATTTTGAGGAGATAGGTGAAGATATGAAAAAACACGGTGAGGCGGGATATGCGATTCTGCATGCTGCCGGAATTCCGGATGAGATTGCAGAACCGGTCCGCCGTCATAATCATATGCTGTATGGCGGTGAGTATACGGAGCCGGTGGATATCTGTCTGCAGACAGCTGACAGTGTGTCCGGACTTATTGTTGCCTGTGCGTATGTGAAAGGCGCAAAGATAACCGAGGTTACTCCTAAAACGGTTGCAAAGAAATATAAATCTGCATCGTTTGCTGCCGGGTGTGACAGAGACAGGATTGCAATGACCGATTCTCTTATCGCCCGCGAGCGGATGTATGAAATTGCAATTGCATCGATTTCTGAAATAAAAGATGAACTGGGGCTGGCATAAATGACGGCAAAACAGCAGTCGTCGGTTCTTCGTGACCTGCAACAGGCGTCCGGTAAAGTTGAGAAGGAAGTAAACCGGTATATTATTCCAAAAGGAGGTATTGCTCTTGCGTATGCACAGGAGGATGCAGCTGATCCGCGCGGGGTGGCGGTTGCATGCAGCGGAAGTATCGGGTTTGGGATTGAGGAGCCGGTAACCCGGGCTCTGCTGACTGCGCGGCGGTTTAATCAGGAGGTCCGGGCGGCAGGGTGTATCAGACTAAATGATGAGATTGCCGATATGGTGCGCGAGGTGCTGCAGGATGTGGGGGAGTACGATGCGGAAAAGTTTCCAAAAGGAATTTCAACGATGGAGTGGGGAGTTGCTTTTATCTGTAAAACCGGTGTGCCCATGGCGATATGCGTGGCAAATGAGCCGGTGAGCGGCGGATGCATTTACCTCTTTGCTGAGACGCCGGCAGAGGTGGCAAGCAGAATCCTTATCATATCAAAAAGACTAACACTATAGAGCATTTGAGGAATATCTCATGGGAATTAAGCCAAGCTATATCAAGACAATGGGTGAAGCCCTGTTAGAACAGCACAAAGAAAGCTTTAATGGAAGTTTCGAGGACAATAAGAAGGTTGTTGCTGAGGTCACCACGATCCAGAGCAAGTCTATCAGAAACCGCGTGGCAGGTAACATTACCCGCAAGGTTAACACCAGCCAGCGCCGTCACTAATTATCTCATAATTTTCGTTACAATACTTTTTTTGTATAGGTCTGAGCGGATGCTTTGGTGATGTAAATATTACCAGAGGCTCTGGAAATATTTCACGGTTTCAGCAATTCCTGTTGAAAGAGAGTGTTTGGGAGTGTAGCCGAGTTGTTCTTTTGCTTTTGAAATGTCTGCAACAGAGTCTTTAATATCGCCCGAACGCGGAGCTTCATAGATAATGTCTGTTTTCTTTGCCGCTGCATGCATAATCATTTCGGCAAGTTCGTTTAAGGATGTCTGAATTCCAGTCCCAATATTGAAAAGACCGGATACGTGGCTGTCCATCGCCAGAAGGTTTGCCCGTGCCACGTCTTTTACAAATACAAAATCACGTGTCTGCTTCCCATCGCCGAATATCACGGGTGATTTTCCCTGCGTAATTTTTTCGGTGAACTTTGGAATTACTGCTGCATATTCTCCGTTCGGGTCCTGCCGCGGGCCGAAGACGTTGAAGTAGCGCAGGGCAACTGTTTCAAGTCCGTAGAGACCGGCAAAAGCCGCACAATACATTTCTCCTGATATCTTTGAAACTGCATACGGTGACAGCGGTTCAGGAAGCATGTCTTCCCGTTTGGGAAATACGGGGTTGTCTCCGTATGCCGCTGCGGATGCTGATAAAACAACTTTGCGGATATGATGGGTTCGTGCAACATTGAGAATGTTCAGCGTGCCGGTTGCATTGACTTCATGTACCAGTGCCGGATTCTCAACGGATTTCTGCACACTTGCAACTGCCGCCAGATGAAATATGCCTTCAAATAAATGGGTGCTGCACAATTCATCAAGTAGTGCAGAGTTACAAACTGACCCGTTTATTACTTCTGCCTCCGGATTTACGGCGATATTTTCCTTTCTTCCGGCTGACATATCATCGAGAATTACTACTGAATCCCCGCGCCGGATAAGTTCTTCTGTAATATGTGAGCCGATAAATCCCGCTCCCCCGGTTACTAAATACTGCATAAATACACATCCTTTATTTGGTACACTCTGTTTGGCGTGCATGTCTTATCATCATTGTGCATTCGACTGACAGCCAACTTGAAATCATAGCAGGTCAAATAATAGTGCATGAAGTTTTCGCGGGAAATTGAACTTCAGGGACACATTGTAGATTCCGGCATTCTTGCTAAAGTTATGGATACTGTTGTTGAGTACAATGGCGATTTTGATACTGAAGAGTTTACGCTTGGCCGGCAGAAAACCGACCCAAGTTATGCCAGAATGAGAATATCTGCCGCCTCGGATGAACAGCTGACCCGGCTCATCAATGAACTGCGCCGGATTGGTGTTATTGTTGTTGGTGAGGAGGAGGTAACGCTTAAGACGGTATGCCGGGCAAAGGTTGCGCCGGATGGATTTTATTCTACAACGAATCATCCAACCCGCATTCATTGCGGGGATCACTGGATTCCCGTGGAAAATATGAAAATGGATGCGCTCATTGTGGTGAATCAAAAAACAATGACAGCCTGCTGCGTTGTACAGGGCAAACTTCTTCCGGGCGATAGTGTGGTTGTCGGCGAGGAGGGGGTGCGGGTAGATTTCCCTGAACGTCCGCGTGAGATAGGCGTTTTTGAGTTTATGGGCGGCGATGTTTCGTCCGAACGGCCGAGCAGGACGATGATTCGCCGGGTTGCCGCCGAACTCATGCAGATAAAAAAAGCAGGTAAGAAGGTTGCACTGGTGGGCGGGCCGGCCATTATTCATACGGGAGCGTCTGATGCGGTGGCGGCGCTTATCCGTGAAGGATATGTTGATATTCTTTTTGCCGGCAATGCTCTTGCGGTGCATGATCTTGAATATAATATATTCGGCACGTCGCTTGGTATGAATCTGAAAACCGGCGAACTGGTTACCGGCGGCCATCGTCACCATCTCTATACTATCAACAAAATTATGGAAGCGGGTTCTATTTATGCAGCAGTGGAGTCGGGGGTGGTGAGCGGCGGTATCATGTATGAGTGTATTAAAAATAATGTGCCGTTTGTTCTGGCCGGGTCTATTCGCGACGACGGGC
>CAZAWD010000029.1:0-9413 GCA_964488725.1 uncultured Methanomicrobiales archaeon
AGAAAAAAACGGTGCATTAAACACCAGCGACTCATACTCTCCGCCTTCTCCGGCGATATGTATCCGCCGTTTTGCTTCAATACTGCACAGAACACGAATAAGTGCATCATCAATTTTTTTACCCAGAACATTTTCGCCCAGACCGTCGGCTGCCGTAACCACAATACGTGCATCAAGCAGGCGTGAAACATCCTTCATCACCGAAAGCGGGTTCATCCCCCACAGCGGTGCTGTCATCTTCAGCCCCAGCTCCCGGCAGACTGCATCAACACGCGTTCGCTGATACTCCGATGCAATCGCACCGGCCACAATCCCATCGACCGGCAGCTTTGCCACCTCTTTCTTCAGATCCACTATCTCCTCCTCTTTTTTGCCGGCGGAAGGCACCGCCACATATTCCATCCCGGCACGTTCTGCCATCACCGGCACCGCTGCAAGATTTGCCGAGTGAAACATATATGATTCATGATTGTCCGGAATTACCGTAACCATATAGGAAACCTCATCTCCTGCTTCAAGACACTTCTGAATCGAAAGAATAGAATCCTTCCCCCCTGAAGTGAGCGCGGCAAGCCTCATCCTTCAAGCGCCCCGAATACATGTTCATAGCGTTGCCGCATCTGCTCCCACGTCGGCAGATTCGTCTGTGTTCCTGTTTTTTCCACCGCAAACGAAGAAACAACCGCGCCCACTCTGCACGCGGCAGCTGTATCCATTCCCTTCTGACATGCCGTAAAAAAACCGGCACGATACGCATCGCCGGCCCCGGTCGGATCAACCGCTTTCACCGGCACCGCGGGAATTTCCTCACGGCCTCCGTTGCGATACAGAACACTTCCCTCTTTTCCGCGGGTGACAATAGCCATCGGGACCGCGGCAATAATATCATCATAGGTCATGGCGGTCGTATCGCTCATAATATTCATCTCAAAATTATTGCAGATAAGAAGACCAATATGGGAAAACAGCTCTTCAAGCTGAGGCTTGGTATAATATTTTACATCCTGTCCCGGGTCAAGTGATGCAAACTCCGCCCGCTTTGCAGCCCCGATATTATATTCCGCGTCTCCTGTTGCCATATGAATAAACGTGCGTGCCGGCGGTGTATTTCGGGCAAACGCCTCACCCGCCCCCCACTCAAAATACGTAATCTGGTCGCCTGATATGGTGTTTACCATAAACGCAGTTGAACAGTTATCCTGACTCTGGAAAAAACAGGTTGCAACTCCCAGTTCTTTGAGATGTTTTTCATACGGGCTTCCTGCAAAATCCCGGCCGACCGCAGAGATAAGTTCAGCGTTTCCCCCGAGTTTTGCAATACCTACCGCAATATTTGCCGCCCCCCCGCCAAAATAATTTTCACGGGCAACAACCCTGCGCGACTCTCCAACCGGCGGATACTCTTCAACGCTCAGAATATAATCATTACAGAGATGACCCGTAACTGAAATACATGAACAGTTCATGCGATCTCCGCTTCGTCCTTCGTATCTTTGAGTTCATCAATACTATACGTTGACAGCGCCACATCGCGCAGTGCTTTTCCGATAACCGTCTTTGCAATCCTCTCGGCGTGTTCCGGATTTTCTGCTGAAAACACCCGCATTGAAAGTAACAGACCAACCAGACCGGTATGTGCCACCACAATCGCCGAGGTAATCTCACGCCCGCAATACGGGCAGGGAAGAGATAACACATCCACATCAACAAACTTAGCCGACGGATGCAGACGTTTTCCCGCCTCACTTATTGCAATGCCGATAGCATCCGATGCCGCAGCAACATCTTTTACAATCCATGCGGCTTCCAAAGTAACCCGATAATCCAACATCGTCTTCTCAAAACCTGTTAATAATATATGGCATGTAGGGGATGATAATCATTCGGAAAAAAAGGGATGTCTACCAGACATCATAATGAACATGTTCTTCTGCTTCCATGCGTTCCGGCGACTGTTCCGGCGGCATACCAACCCCGATAGATAGAATTGCAACCGGCCGGATGTGACCGGGAAGTTCAAGAACCTCTTTTACTTCCGCCTCATCAAACGCACCAATCCAGCAGGTATGCAGCCGGAGGGCATGTGCGGCCAGCATCATATAGGCTGCCGCAATGGTTGCATCCTGCACCGCATACAAAATACCGCGATCCCCGTAGCGCGACATCGACCGGACATAGTTTGCACAGACAACCGCCGCGCACCCGGCGTCCGGAATCTGGTGCTGACCGCCGGCCGCATCGCCGAGCTGTTCCAGCTGCCCGTCATCCGATACAAAGATCACATCCCACGCCTCCAGATTCCCGGCGGAAGGTGCCGTCTTTGCCGCATTTATCAGATAATCTTTTTCCTCTTCGGTTATACCGCCCGGTTCATACTCGCGCACCGACCGGCGTGAAGAAAGAAACGCATGAAACTCGACCGGGTCCATTTAGAGCAGACCTTCTTTTGCCAGCACCTCAAACGCTTTTGCCGCTGCTGTGGTGATGGGCACCATCGTCTCGCCGGCTTTGTCAGAAGCCAGACCAAACTGATTCGACTCAATAAGAGTTACCACCTCATCAAGCGTTGCTGCCGCGCTGAGAAAATCATCGCATCCGGTCTGTGCCGCCGCGGTTTTTACCTCGGCATCAAGCCCGTCAAACAGCGTAACAAGCATATATTTAGCACCGGGCTTATCCTCTTTTTTCAGCGTGGGAATGGTTGTAAGCTGGTGTGCCAGCGTCATAATATTGAGTTTTAACCGTTCCGCAAGATGATACTGTAAAAGAGCCTGTTTTGGAGTGAGTGTCATTATGAGTATTCATTGGAAGAACTCCAATATAAATAACTTCATCGGGGGCCGGCATATCAAACCCTCTTTCTTTATACCTTCAGAAGGGAATATGAAAAGTATGTCTATTCAGGTCACCGGCATTGCCGGCATCCCGTTAATTCAGAAGGGAGATAATCTTGCTGAAATTCTATGCAGGAACACTTCTTTTGCTGACGGTGACATCGTCTGCATTGCATCAACTATCGTATCCAAAGCCAACGGATATATCCGTGCGCTCGCCGACATCACGCCAACGGCTGATGCTGTGCGCATATCCGGTCTCACGGGCGAAGACCCGCACTTCTTACAGGCGATTCTTGATTCATCCAAAGATGTCATCATTGAATACCCGTTTATTCTCTCCGAAGTTCCCTGCGGGCATGTCGGTGTGCGCGCCGGCGTTGACAACAGCAACATCGAAGGAGAAAATATAATTTATCTGCCTCCCGACCCGATGGGAGATGCCGCACGGCTTCGTGCTGCCATTCACACGGTTTGCGGCAAAACCATCGGCGTTATCATCACCGACACCTGCGGACGTGCGTTTCGCCGCGGACAGTGCGGAACCGCTATCGGCTGGGCAGGTATGACAGCCATTCGTGATTTCAGAGGCGACCATGATTTATTCGGACTTGAACTTGAAATTACCGAAGAAGCGGTTGTTGACGAAATCGCCGGATTTTCAAACTTCATCATGGGCGAAAGTAACAACGGTGTCCCGGCAGTACAGTTTTCCGGCTGCGGGACATGGAAGGGCCATGACAATCTCTACTTCTCCAAAGAAGAGGATTTCATCCGCAAAGCCATCCATATCTGAATATGAAAATAATTCTTGCTGCGGATTTACAGAACGGCGTGGTGGTACATGGCAAAAGCGGAAACCGGCAGAAATATGCCCCGCTCGACTGGGGGATTTCGCCGTCGGCCGAACCGGTGTCGTATCTTTCTGTCATGCGGCCGAAATATCTGTATGTTGCTGATCTCGACCGCATAGCTCTATGCGGGGACCATACGGAAATAATTCTGCGGATGGCTGCGATGGTGGATGAACTCTATGTCGACCGCGGAACTACCATCCCCGAAGAGTATCTGCCATCTCCCATTCATACTATTGTCGGCACCGAGACCGCTGACGCCCCGCTCGATGAATTCTCCGGCGGGTTTTTGAGCGTGGATGTAAAAGACGGCCGCGTCCTCCCGGACGGCACCTCTCCGTGCGTGTATCTTGCGTCTGCTTCGAAAACGTTTGACGGATACATCATCCTCAACATTTCAGCCGTTGGAACAGAGTGCGGCATGGACCGTGCGTTTCTGGATAGTGTTCGTGCCGCAACATCCAGGCCGCTTTTCTATGGCGGCGGGGTTGCTTCCATGAACGATCTGGCTATGCTTGCTGATGCAGGATTTGACGGCGCTATTATTTCAACCGCCGTACACCGGGGAAATATCCCGCTCTCACTGATACAGGAGGGTGAGTTTTGCTAGTCACGCTGGAAGGAATTGACGGCTCGGGCAAGACTACGCTCTATCGCGGACTACAGCACTGTCTGGCCGATCTGGATCCGCTGTTTACCCGGGAACCGGGATCCGAACATCTCGGACCTGCCGTGCGCCGCGCAATTGCCGAAGGCACCGACCCGATGGTGGAAGCAGCGCTGTTTGTTGCAGACCATGCCGTGCATCTGGCAACCGTGGTGCGGCCGGCACTGGCCGCAGGCCGGCTGGTTATCTCCGACCGGTACTCGGATTCGCGGTTTGCATATCAGCAGGTATCGCTTGCCCGTGTTCACCCCGACCCGAAAGCATGGCTGTCTGCCGTGCATGACGGATGGTCGGTGGTGCCGGACCTGACCTTCCTTTTGCTTATTTCTCCCGCCCGGGCTCTTGAGCGGGTGAGCGGCCGCGGGCAGCAGGAGCGGGAACACTTTGAACAGGAAACGGTTTTAGAACAGGTGCAGAAAAATTATCTGGCGCGGGTAGCAGAAAATCCCGGACGCTTTGTACTCATTGATGCAACCGCCTCCCCGGAGACTATCTGCTCGTTTGTCGAACAAAGTATCCGCGGGCGGCTCTGAAAACCCCGGAAGAAAAGTATCTTATCAGACAACGGCATAATTAGGTATACCATGTTCTTTCACGCCCTGATTCCATTCAAGCCGGTGAACCCGAAGACGCGTCTGTCTGCTGTTTTGTCGCAGGAGGAGCGGGAGGAGTTTGCACAGGTGATGCTCAATGACGTCATCTCGGCCGTTCGCCGGACCGGCTGCACTGCCACACTTCTTTGCACATCAAAGTATGAGTGCCATGATGCACTGGTTGCTATCCGCCGTGAAGGGCTCAATGAAGCAATTAACTGGGCACTGCCGCAGTTTCACTGCCCGGCGCTGATTATTATGTCCGATATTCCCATGGTGACACCGGGCAGTCTTCAGCGGGTCATCTCCACCAAAGCAGATATGGCAATCGTGCCGGGAATCGGGGGAGGAACCAATATTATTTTTGTCAGGACTCCGGAGAGGTTCCATGTTGAATATTATGGATTCTCATTCCGCCGCCATCTTGAAATCGCCAAAGAGCTGGGGATGTCGGTTGAGATAATCGATTCCATGCGGATGTCAACTGATGTCGATGAGCCATGCGATCTGGTTGAACTGATGATTCACGGTCACGGAAACTCCCGTGAATGGCTCTATAACCATGGTTTTTCCCTTTCTGCTGAAAGCGGCCGGGTCAAGGTTTTCCGCGGAGGAGAAGAGGTTGTCTGATCTCACTGCCGAAGCAGAGGATCTGGCCTGTCGCGGCAGGTTCGAAGAAGCCTGTAAAAAATATGATGAAGCGATTGCCGAAGATGCAAACGATGTTTTGGCCTTCATCGGAAAAGCTTCTGTTCTGAAAGCGACGGGGAAGTATGAGGCCTGCGCTGAAGAATTGGTATCTGCACTGAAAATTCTTCCCGGATGGGAGGTGGCAGCTGATGATGCCGCACGCTATACCTCGTTTTGTTCGATGCTGCATGTGCTGCGTGCCGAGGCACTGCTTTATGCCGGCCGCATCGATGAGGGCGCGGCAGAGCTTGACACCGCTGATGCAGTGCGGCCTGCTGATGCTGCGTCGCTGGTGGTGCGTGCGCAGGTGTATGCTCAAAAGAAACAATGGAAAGAGGCGGGCGACGCTCTCTATCGTGCGGAAGAGTGGTGTTATCTTCATGATGATTCTATGCTGACGCAGGTCTGGCTTTCCAAGATGCAGTTTGCAAAAGAGGCCGGCGGCATCTTTGCTCCGCCGTATGCGGCGGAGGTGTATGCATCCGGCAACTGGAAAAAACCGGTCGGCACCGCAGACGAACTTGCCCTGCGTGCAGAAAATCTCACCGCGGCCGGTCTGCTCTATGATGCGCTTCGCTATTATGATGCCTGTCTTGCGGCCGGCCCGGAAAACCGTGCCCATATTCTGTTCCTGAAAGGCGTTTTATTTGAACGTCTGCGCCGGTTTGATGACGCGTTTTCAACCTATGCCGATGCTCTGGCTGCCGCGCCCGCACCCGACGAGGAGTTTATGATTCGCGTGCGCTGGTCGAATGCAAAAGCGCTTCGGGGATGAACTCCTTTATCCCGGCGTCCCGCCACGATCTGTTCGAGATGATGAACCGGAGAACCGCAGGCCCCGCCACGTATAATGCACCGGGCAGTTGTTCTTCCATCAGTCTTGCCATCCGCATCCGCGGCCGCTTTGATGAAAAACGGCTTGAGACGGCAATTGCCCGCACGGCTCAGGCGCTTCCCGTCCTCGGCTCGCGTTTTTCAGCTGAGCGAAAAGGATGGGAACGTCTTGCCGCCCCGGTTTTTCTGACGATTACCGACCGGCCGCCTGAGGATTTTTACACCCGGTCGTTTGACACCTCGGCTCATCCGCCGATTCGTGCCGTCTTATCCCGGCAGGAGAACGACACGCTCATTCTGTCAATTGATCACGGGGTGTCAGATGCGCACGGTTCGGTGCAGGCGGTTTTGTTTATCGCGTTCATGTACCGGATGCTGCGGCGTCATCCGGATTATTATCCGGCACAGATTGAACTGCCGGCCGACCGGTCGTATGATGAAATTCTTTCAGAATTTTCTGATGAAGAACTGCGGGGCCTTGCATGCGAAGAGATTGAAAAGTCCCGGGCGGGACAGAGGTATGCGGAGCTGTTTGCGGCAGAACCGTCGTGCGGGTCTGACCGGCTGTTTGTTTCGCGGATTTCGCCGGACCGCTTTGATGCGATTCATGCGTATGCCCACGCGCACGGCGCAACAATTAACGATCTCTTACTTGCTGCGGACTGTCTTGCCCTGACGGAGTTTGCCCGGGAACGCGGGGTGATGCTTGCAACGGTTCCGGTCCGTATCGCCGTTGATCTCCGGTACCGGCTGGGGACCGGATCACCGTCCCGGGAAAAACTGATGCGGGCAGGAGCCGCACTGTTTCCGAATCATTTTCTTCCGGCGTATCTGCGCCGAAACCGTGCGTGTATGAACTATTCGGTTCCCATCTCGCTGCCGGTCCCGCTCACCCGCGCCGGCGGAGGAACGCTTGCAGAAATTCTTGCTGATGTTATTACAGCCACGCGGGCACTGAAACACTCGGCCCGCGGGGTGGGGGAGGCGGCGCTCATTGAGCAAACGTTTGACGGCATACCCTCGGCCTTTGATGCCTCACAGATGTTTTCCGCACCGTTTGTATCGAATGCAGGTGTTTTGAACGCCGCATGGTTCAGGTTCGGACGGGATGCGGTAATAGATGAAATTTTTCCGTTTGCATACTTTAACGGCGGGTATCAGTTTTCACTCGGAGCGGTGACCTGGAAAAACTCGATTATCCTGTCAACGATTGCAGATGCGGAGTCGGTTCTGTGTCCGCGTATGCTCAATCGTCTGACAGAAATTCTGGAAGGTCTCTAATCCCAAAGACAAAATATATCATTCATCCCTCATAATCTCATACTGCAATGGGTCTTTATCACTTCTCTGTCTCACACCGGTTTTCCCGCCACTTCAAAAAACTGACCCGCGGTACCGCAAAAATACAGACGCTTCTTGATGAGGGCAAACTCATCACTGCTGAAAAACAGTATAACCATCTCTGTATGCATTACGCGGAGTGCCGCATTCTTCTCTCGCGCAAAGCAACAGAAATGGAAGATAAAAAAGTTCCGGCATCAGACGCTGCTGTGTTTCTTATCGAAGTGCGAAAGGAATTTCTTGCGTTCTATGCGCTTGGCGATGCCTTTCATGTTGATATCACCGCTCAGAAAAACGATGCGCTTGCATATATTGATGCGGCCGTGTCCGCATTTCGTGCCAAGTGAGCGGGCACGAACGGCAAAGACATACCTGAGAAAAACCAAATACTATATACCACAATGGCGCCCGCAAAAAAACTCACTCCGGCAATGGAACAGGTAAAAGCGTTCAAAGAACTTTATCCGGACTGTGTTCTCTTTATGCGTATGGGGGATTTTTATGAAACCTTCTTTGAAGACGCCCGGATATGTTCCCGTGAACTTGATCTGGTTTTGACGTCACGGTCCAAAGACCCTGAGGGCAATGCCATTCCGCTCGCGGGAATTCCGTATCATGCTGTAGATCTGTATCTTCCCCGCATGGTCCGGAAAGGATACAAAGTTGCTATCTGCGAACAGATAGAAGACCCGAAGCAGGCCAAAGGAGTTGTGAAGCGGGATGTTGTCCGCGTGGTGACGCCGGGAACGGCGATTGATGCGGATATTATTCCGGGTCAGGCCGCCCGCTATCTTATGGCAATTGCATCCGACCCGCGAAAAAATGCAATAGGGCTTGCGTTTCTTGATATCACCACGGGAGAATTTTTTGTCAAGGAGGTGCCGTTTGAATGCGGGTTTGCATCTCTTGCAACTGAAATTGAACGCTATGCCCCGCTTGAGATTCTTCTCGCGCAGGACGCACCTGCATCTCTTATTTCGTTTCTTGCCGGGACCGGCAGGGTTCTCACCCCGGTGCGTGCGGCGATGTATGCCTCCGGCACGGCCGCGTTATGTGAGCAGTTCGGGGTAACGTCACTTGACGGATTTGATACCGGCTCGCCGCTGTGTATCAGTGCGGCCGCGGCGGCGGTGCGCTACAGTCAGGAGACCCAGAAGGTTTCTTTACACCACATCCGGAGTTTCTCCCGGAAATATGATACGGACGCGATGATTCTCGATGCGGTGACCTTGCGGAACCTTGAGATTCTCACCCCGCTGCGGGGCGATCGCAATGACACAACGCTGTTCGGGTTTCTGAACCGTACGAAAACCCCGATGGGGACGCGGGCACTGCGCAGTATCCTGACCCGCCCGCTGACGAGTCCTGATGCAATTAACCGCCGTCTTGATGCGGTTCAGTATTTGACGGAGAGACCGGTTCTTCTCGCTTCCGTTTGCAATGTGCTGTCGCGTCTGTGCGATATTGAGCGTGTCGCCGGACGCATTGCCTACGGTAACGCATCTCCCCGTGATCTTTTGAGTCTCGCATCAAGCCTTCGCGCGATTCCGGAATTAACGGCTGAGCTTGAAACAGCTCCCGGCCTTATCGCCGATGAACT
>CAZAWD010000030.1:0-9396 GCA_964488725.1 uncultured Methanomicrobiales archaeon
ATCTGTTGATTCGGTTGATGAACTCCGCCAGATTGATGTTATCAGTCGTGAACTAAAAAAGACCGTTAAAATCGGATTCCGTATCAATCCTGAAATAAACGTCCCGACTCATCCGAAGATTGCAACCGGTATTAAAAACAGTAAGTTTGGAATTCCTGCAGAGATGATTCTCGATGCATACCGCGAGGCCCTCTCTATGGAGTATGTTGTTCCGGTCGGTATGCACTGTCACATTGGCTCCCAGATCTTGGAGGTCGGCCCGTTCGCAATTGCCTGCGGCGTTATTATGGATGTTGCTGCCGCGATCACCCGACTTGGTGTGAAACTTGAGTTTGTGGATTTTGGCGGAGGACTCGGGATTCCTTATCACCGCGGCGAGGTAAAAGATACCGCCCCCTCTCCCGAAGAGTATGCTGCAGCCGTCATGCCGGTTTTTGTTGAAGGATGTAAAAAGGCCGGAATATCTCCGGCGTTCTGGGTTGAACCGGGCCGGTGGATGGTTAGTGAGTCCACCGTTCTTTTAACGCAGGTGAACTCGGTTAAAAAAGTACACAAAACCTTTGTCAATGTTGACGCCGGCTTTAATCTTTTAATCCGCCCGGCAATGTATGATTCATGGCACGAGGTGCTGGTCGTCAATAAGGCAGATGCACCGGATGCGGGCGTATATACAGTTACGGGCCCCATCTGCGAAACCGGTGATATTCTTGCTGCCGACCGAACGCTTCCGGAGGTTGTCGCAGGCGACATTATTGCAGTCCTTGATGCCGGTGCCTATGGGTATGCGATGTCATCCCAGTATAATTCCCGGCCCCGGTGTGCCGAGGTTCTGGTAAATAATGGTGCTGCCGAACTGATGCGCCGTGCGGAAACATATGAAGATATGACTTCGGCCGTCGTTGTGCCGTCGTGGCATCGAAAATAAATGATTCATTACGCTCTTGTTTCGGATCTTTTGACGCGTGAAGAGTTTGACGAGCGTGTAGAAGAAAAATCAGCTGCACTGGGCGGGGTGGTGGACGAAGTAACTGCGGCTATGATGGTTGTTGACGAACTCGGCCGCAGCCACGTAAAGATTGGGGAAATACCCCATGCTACTTCTTCTGTTGTCTCTTTTTTTGGAAAAGTTCTCGCCGTTGAAGGGCCGCGGGAATTTACCCGGGAAGGAGAAGAAGAGCGGGGCCTTGTTGCATCACTGGTTCTTGGCGATCCAACCGGAACTATCCGGATGTCTCTCTGGGATGAACGCGCGGCCGGCGTCGGCGAAATTTCAGTCGGGTCGGTCGTTGAAGTCATTGCAAAACCAAAACCCGGAAGAAAGGAAGTCGGGTTTCTTGCAATGCGCGAGAGTTGTGTCGAGATAGTGGAAACAAAAAAACCTCCCACCACCGAAACTCTCGCCGTTCCCTTTGCCGTAAAAATTCTGACAGTTGGTCAAATTCGCGAGTATACCCGGCGTGACGGTTCGGCCTCGTTTCTTCAGGAGTTCATGGTGGGCGATGAAAGCGGGACTGCCCGCTTGTCCACATGGACACCTGATATTTTTTCAGAGGTGGATGAAGGGGTGTGCGTCTCGATTACCGGCGTAATCCGTAAAGAAGATGAGGGGGTCGTTGAGTATGCTGCACCGGAAACAGCTGTAGTCTCTTCTCATCCTGCGGATATATCTGTTCTTACTATTGATGCCGGGGACGTTGAAGAAGGGCAGACACCGGTTGTTAGCGGAACAGTTGTTTCCGTTGCACCGGTTCATAGGTTTATGACGCGCCGAAACACCATGTCGCAGGTGAAAAATATAAAAATACGCGGTAAGAAAGGATCTCCCGTATCGGTAGCTCTCTGGGGGGATGCGGCTGATATGCTGATTATGGAAGGTGATACTGTTGAAGTCATCAATGCCATCGCAAAAGAAAACAGGTATGCCGGCCTGGAACTTTCCGTTGGTCGCGGCGCGGCTCTGCGTATTGTGTACCCCCCGGAGGTAGAAACGGGAGAAGTAACCGGCTGTGTTATCCGACGGCCGATTGGTCTGACCCTTGAAAGTGATAACACTGTCTGGATGCTGATAGGTGAGAATCTGCCGGAACCCGGTATGCGTGCAACGGTTACCGGACAGATGCAAGGCGGCCGGCTGATGGTTGATACCTGTGTCGGAGCGCCGCTTTCGTTTGATGCGGTGATGGCCCGTCTGAAAGACGCGCAGTAAAAAAAATTATAGTCCGAGTTTTTCGGTAATTTTTCTTTTTACATACTGGGCGATTGCCTGACGGCATTCGGGGGAACGTACAAAATCATAAATTATTTCGTCTGCAACCGGTTTGATTACCGGATTGTTCAGGAGATCGCCTGCTGCATCACGCAGAGCCTTTGAAAAATCAGCATCTGATGCGCTCATCATACCCTCCCGCGAAGCATACTGGTAAGATACAGCACTTTACAGCAGTGCTCTGCAAGAGAGGTGTACAGGTATGCTTCATCAAGATTTTTTCCTGCCGCAAATGTTCCGTGTCCCCGGGCAATAACCACCTGTGATGTAGCAAGCCCGTCTGCCACTGCTTCAGCGAGCTGGGATGAGCCGCAGGGTCCTTCCACCACCTCAATTTCCGGTGCAAGCATTTTGCCTTCGCTGTCAATCGTATGGATGGTATCCATTAGAAGAGACAGGGCCACTGCATACTGCGGATGTGCGTGAACAATTGCCTGATGCTCAGTTGAATTATAAACAGCAGTATGCACCCTCCACTCGCTCGACGCACCCGGGGTTGCCCGTCCGTTTCGTGACATTAATACAAGTTCGGCAGGATCGGCATCAAGATATGAGCCGGTATGGGTAATAAAGTATCCTTCCGGGGTCAGGACACTCATATTCCCGAAATTTCCACCAACCAGATGTTCGGTGGTGAGTCTTTTGCCTATCCGGGAAAACTCCGCCGTTAACTCCATATCTTACAGCTCCTCATTCAGCAGTCTGACAAGGATTGCTTTTTGAGCATGCAGTCTGTTTTCTGCCTGATCCCATACGCCGCTTTGCAGTGAATCAATTACATCATCTGTAATCTCCTCACCGCGGTGTGCCGGCAGGCAGTGCAGAACAATTGCATCATCCGCAGCTTTTTTCAGCAACGGCATATCAAGCTGATACCCGACGAAATCCTTCAGCTTTGCCTCTTTAATATCCTCTTCTCCCATGGAAATCCAGGTGTCAGTATAAATTGCGTGGGCATCGGTTACTGCTTTTACCGGGTCGTCATACATGGTTACTTTACCGCCGTTGTCACGGGCAAAGGACACTGCTTCCGGATCGGGTTCATATCCTTTCGGAGTGGCAACCGCAATCTCCATACCGGTCTGCACGGAGGCCATGATAAGCGAGTTGCATACGTTGTTTCCATCTCCTATCCATGCAATTTTCAGACCGTCAAGACTGCCGAATTTTTCCTTCAGCGTCAGGGAGTCTGCCATTATCTGGCAGGGATGCTCCTTGTCAGATAACGCATTGATGACCGGGATAGTTGCGTACTTTGCAAACTCGGTGATTGTTTCATGCTTATAGGTCCGCATAATTGCTCCGTGGACGAACCGCGACATGACGCGCGCGGTGTCAGGGATGGTTTCTCCCCGGCCCAGCTGGGTGTCACGCGAGTTCAGATACAGGGCGTATCCGCCGAGGTCATACATACCCACATCAAACGAAATACGGGTGCGTGTCGAGGCTTTTTCAAAGATCATCGCGAGTGTTTTTCCGGCAAGATACGGGTGGGGTACGCCGGCATACCGCTGGCGTTTTAATCTGGCCGCCAGAGTGAGGACGTCATCGTAGTCTTCCGCCGAAAGATCCGATATAGAAAGAAAATCCTTCATCTATGTTACTTCCTGAGATTTTCCATGTGAGAAATACGCTTGGCAAAGAGTGCCGGTGTTCCGATGTCGCTTCTGTAACGGACATTGCCTGACACATTTCTGCATGCGGCTTCTGCGTATTTTTCTGCTTCGTCAAGCGTTGTCCCGACACCTACAAAGGCCATGGCGCGGGAGGTTATGGTTTCAAGCACGCCGTTATGTTCCACAACATTGGCATAGTAGAGAACGGTGTTGTCAGCCGCACCAATGATGATGGCGTCTCCTGCATGCGGTGCATCAGGATATCCGGCGGGAACAAGATATTTGCAGACGGTTGCTTTCTTTTCGAAGGAGACATCTCCTTTCGAAAGAGTGCCGTTTGCAATGTGTGCGGTGATTGTGGCAAAGTCTGAGGTAAGAATCGTTAGAACGTTCATTGCTTCCGGATCGCCAAAACGTGCATTAAACTCAATGACCTTCGGCCCGTCGCGTGTATTCATGAACTGGCCGTAAAGGATGCCCTGATAGGGGCAGCCGTCTTTGGCGAGCGCATCAATTGTTGCCTGCATTATAGCAAGGGCGCGGGTGTAGTCATCTTCGGTAACGAACGGGAAGGTGTGGTCGGCAAGAGAGTAGGAACCCATTCCGCCGGTGTTGGGCCCGACGTCTCCTTCATATGCGCGTTTGTGATCCTGCACCAGTGGCATGGGAACAAGTGTTTTTCCGTCGGTGAAGGCCATGAGTGTAAACTCTTCACCGAGCAGACGCTCTTCAAGAATAATTTCCTGATCTCTGAGAGTTAAGGCGTATTCAATGGCACCTTTGCGATCAACCTGCTCGCCCATGACCTTGACGCCTTTTCCACCGGTCAGTCCGGTTGGTTTTACTGCAAGGTCACCGGGGTATTCTGTGATATATGTAACAGCTTCTTCCGGAGTTTTACAGATTTTATATGCAGGACAGCCGTCGATGTGATGCTTCTGCATGAGTTCACGACAAAATCCTTTGTCGGTCTCAATACGTGCAGCCGCTTTTTTCGGACCCACACATCCTATGCCGGCCGCGGAGAGCGCGTCGGCAAGACCTGCTTCAAGGGGCGCTTCCGGTCCGATGACGGCATACTCTATCTGGTGTTTTCCGGCGAAAGCCAGAACTGCTTCAACATCAGTTTCTTTGTGGATAAGAGTTTCCCGGGCGAGTTTTGCAATTCCGGGATTTTTCTTTCCCATGACACTGTAAAGTTCGACATGGTTATTTTTTGCTAATGCAGCGGCGATGGCGTGTTCCCTTCCGCCGCCTCCGGCAACAAGTATTTTCATATCCCTATATGTGTGGTTTTATGATTCAAAAAGTGTTTGCTCTCTGGTGATGAAAATAAGGGAAGAGTGTTAATGCTCTACCGGAATTCCATCCGGCTGTGTCTCCTGTGAAAGTGCCGGCGGCATAGTTTTTTTTGCCGGTGTGGTGGCTTTCATCTGGGAGACGATCTCATTTCCGAGGGTGAGAAGTGCAATTCTATGGAGGTTTTTATTTTTGTGGATGTGTATCGGAGAAATAGATAATGCATCGTATTCATCAGTTGGAACAGTATTATTGGATACGGACTCATAGTATTTTTTAATCTGGACCATGAGCATATGTAGATGGAGTAGTTCTTCTTTTTGCATGGTATATGACACCTTCAAACGCTGAAAAAATATTTCTTAATTTAGTCTCACCGCGTGACTGATATAGGTTACTCGTCACGTTTATATCTGAGGGTGGGTTTTTATCTTCTTTCATGTGTCATCATGGCTAATATCTTCATATCTCTCTTTAAATTAAAATCAGGACTTTTAGTATTCGTGAATCCATTGCGCGCTCTTCCGTTTCATCCATGTAATATAGACATTCCGGCGTATGTTTATATGGTCGCATAACGATTCAGATGTATGAATTTCAGCAGAGTATCAGGCGCTGTCTTTGGTGCTGCTATAGGAGATGCACTTGGCTCTTCCTTTGAAGGGTCACTGTCAGACTCCTCACGTATGCCGCGGATGAAAGGAGGCGGCATGTTTTCCTTAGCACCCGGGGCGGTCACCGATGACACGTATATGATGCTTGCCCTTCTTGAGACATGGACGGAAAACCGGACGTTCGTCCGCGATGCATTTCTGAAAAAAGTTACTGAAGCCGTACGAAATGATCCAAAAACATTTGGCCGCACCACGCAGAAGATGGCATCCTTCCTTGAACAGGGATGTTCTGCCCCCGGAGCTGCACAGGCAGTTGACCGGATATTTGGCAGCCGGACCAATGGAAGTGTTATGCGGACCCTGCCCGTTGGTCTTGTTGCCGGATCCATTGAGGAAGCAGACACCTGTGCGCGTGAAGTTTCATGTTTTACTCATCTCAGTTTTGAAGCTCAGGACGCATGTGCCGCAGTATCAAGGGTCATCTATCTCCTGATATCAGGACACACTAAAGAAGACGCACTGTCCACCGTCCCCGTCCGCTATCTAACCGGTCCGCTCACTCCGTCGGTTGATGCATTTGAATCAAGCCGGTGTGCATTTTCTATCTTTCGCGACGGAACAGATTTTTCCGACGTCATAAAACGTGCATGCTGCCTTGGGGGAGATACAGACACCATTGCTGCCATTGCCGGCGGCATGGCCGGAGCGCTGTATGGGCTGTCCTCCATCCCGCACGAATGGCAGAACGGACTGCTGGTCCGGGACCGGATACAGCAGCAGCTGACACTTCTGCAAAAAATCAGGTTCCCTGTTTGAACATAAACTCAAACGGCGCCCCGTGCCCTCCGCAAATAAGCCATCCGCCTGCATCGGCAATCTCTGAAAGTGCGAACCGTTCCTTCTTTGACATCGCCGAATTCTGATTTACGCTTGTCAGGAGATACGGGGCAATCGTATTGAACTCCTGCTGTCCCTCCGTCAGATTACCGGCGTTCACCATCACATCTCCGGTAAAGTAAAGCCGGAGCGTACGTTCGTAGAACACGATCTCACCGTCCACGTGGCCGCCCGCTCCCTCATACACTTCAAACTTCAGACCAAAGAGATGTACTGTTCCGATAAACGACAGTGGTTTGGTATAATCCGGAGTGACCATGTCAATGATGTTCATCGTTGATAAATTATACCGGTGATCGCCCGAAAAGAGACTGCTTATACGATAGAACGGCGCGCGCACTTCATCCCGCTCACGAAAATCAGGCAGGCCTTTATTTTCGTCTGCAAAATTATCATATGTACGCCTGCTCATATGAACCCGGTCGAACAGTTCTATCCCTCCGGCGTGGTCCATATCCATGTGGGTCAGAATACACTCTTTTCTTCGCGAATCAAAATCAGGGATAAGAGAAATGATTGTTTTGTGCAGGTCATCTGCGAAACAGGGATATCCCGTATCAACTCCGATTATTCCTTCCGGCGTATCGATGAGATATGTTGTACTTCCGCATGGCGGTTCAATAGCATAGAGCGCACAATCTCCGGCTGTTTTTTTGGTAATACGCGGAATGTATCCCTCACCTTTGTGCCGCATCAGATACTCAGCATACCTGATAATATATTCAAATGATTTATGCGGGTCTTCTTTTTTAGCGGCAAGATTCTGCATTATACGATTGGCGTTTTCAATCAGTTCATCAATCTCATCTTTAGCGAGCGGACACCAGCGGGTAACCTCATTTACAAATTTAATATAAAATATTGTGTTGTCAAGTTTGTTTCCGTCGTTATCATAACTAATAACTCTAACCGGAATCTCTTTTGTCAGTTCGCAGAGAAACGCCTCCATATTATCTGCGTCGTCGATGAAAAGGCCGAGCTTAATGATTTGTTCGTTTTTCTCCTGCTGCGACGTAAGGGATGAGATAGTAATATGGAACCGGGTGATGGTTTCAAGCACCGGTATCAGGGCCCCGGGCATATCCGATATGGTAATTTCAATGAGAATTGTTTTTACTTCTTTTTCTTGTGTGTTGTCAGAAAGGTAGCCATGAGTCCCGAACTCTTTCTTTATCATTGTTATCTGGCTCTCGGTACCTTCAACCTCCAGAAACAGCGTATGAATATCAATTGCTTTATCATAGCTTGCGCGTGTAATATTTGCGCACGTTCCTTTTACAATCCGGCATGCGGTGAGAAAAACACCGGGTTTATCTGGCATTTTTATAATAAATGTTTGTTTCACTAAATTCTGCCTCTCTATGTGATATATGGTGGGTGTGGAGGGTATAATTATTTTTAGGATTCTATTGTCTTTGTCTTCCCTGCCCGCCTCTCCCTGTTGCATATCAGAGCAAACACTTCTTCTCTTCAAAGCGCCAACACATATACCATCATGAAGATTCTCTTTGCCATCGCATCAGACCGTTTTATGGATCAGGAATATATCGTTCCGAAGAAGGCCCTTGAAAACGCCGGCATCGAATGTATTACCGCCTCCACCATTCACGGCAGATGTTACGGCATGCATGGTGAAATTGTTGATAATGACCTGTCTTTTGATGAGGTAAATGCAGACGAGTATGACGGAATTATTATTGCCGGCGGCATTGGTTGTCAGGACGAACTATGGCGAAATGAAAAACTCATTGATATTGTAAATAAAATAGGAGTTGCGGGCAAACTCACCGCCGCGATATGTCTGGCACCGGTTATTCTTGGGGAAGCAGGTATTCTTGCCGGAAAACATGCAACGTTTTTTGACACTCCCGCTTCAAAACGTGTAATGCTTCTCGATAAAGCTGTGATATCTGATGAAGCAGTCGTTGTCGACGGGACCGTTGTTACCGCCAGGACGCCCTTTGATGCAGAGGCTTTTGCAGCAGCTATCCTTTCAGTTCTTCAGTAATCCTTATGGAAAACACCACTCCAGACCCCGCTTCTCTCTCCGCTGCAATGGAGATGTTCAATGCCGGAAATTATGAGGGAGTTATCAGACTCGCTTCCGGCACTGCCGACCCTGCACTCATGCTTCTGGCGGCCCGCAGCTACATTGCAACCGGTCAGATTGAGATTGCCGAGTCACTTCTTCGTTCACTTCTCCGGCTTATGCCGGGCTCTTCGTATCTGCACAGCTATCTTGCAGGCGTTCTGGAACAGACCGGCCGGGAAGATGCAGTGCCCGAATATGTGTCTGCGCTTATTCTTGATCCGGAAAACCGGCAGGCTATCCGCAGTTATGCCCGGCTTCTTCTTACCCGCGGCGATCTCCGGGGTGTTATTCCGGCGCTCCGTGTTTTAATTCGTCTTGAAAATAATCCCGACGATGTCCGGCTTCTAGAACATACTCTGACTCAGGTGGGTGAAGCAAAGGAAGCAGTTGCCCTTCACCATCAGAATTTCGGCGAGTCTGTTATCAGTATAGAATATGTGGATGCTCTCATAGCTTCCAAAGAATATCAGCCTGCTCTGAGTGCAGCATTGCGGGGATGGAATGAAACAAACGACACTGCATATCTCCGTCTCGATTTAGAAGCTCTTGCCGCTCTCGATCCGCAAGCTGCTGAAAAATCGTACCGGTCAGCGCTGGATAGTTTTGAGGATG
>CAZAWD010000031.1:0-9308 GCA_964488725.1 uncultured Methanomicrobiales archaeon
AAAACGTAATCTGCACATTCTGTGGTACACTTTGTGATGACCTTGAAGTCGACGTCTCCGACGACGGAAAGAAGATTGTAGAGGTTAGAAACGCCTGCTCAATCGGAGCAGAGAAATATCTTCACGTTGGCAACCCGGGTCGTGTAGTAGTCCCGCGTATGCGCCAGCCTGATGGAACCTATAAAGACGTCACCTACGACGAGGCAATCGACTTCGCCGCAAAGACGCTCCTCAAAGCAAAGAAACCGTTACTCTACGGATGGTCCTCCACAAACTGTGAAGCAATCGCAGCAGGCAACACCCTTGCAGAAAAGATCGGCGGTGTTGTTGATAACTGTGCAACCGTCTGCCATGGATCGTCTCTCCTTGCTATTCAGGATACGGGTGTCCCGTCCTGTACTCTTGGAGAAGTCAAGAACCGTGCTGACCGTATTATCTTCTGGGGCTGCAACCCGGCACACGCACACCCGCGGCACATGTCAAGATATTCCATCTTCCCGCGTGGATTCTTCACCGCAAAAGGACAGAAAGGCAGAAAGATCATCTGCGTTGACTGCCGTGAAACCGACACTGCAAAAGTTGCCGACACCTTCGTCCGCATCAAACAGAGTTACGACTACGAAGTATTCGATGCCCTCAGAACCCTGCTCCGCGGCGAAGAAATCCCCGATGAAGTCGGCGGAGTTCCCAGAGAGAAACTTCAGGAAGTCATTGATATCTGTAAATCCGGCCGTTTCGTCACCCTCTTCTTCGGTATGGGACTTACCCACACGCTTGGAAGAAACCACAACATCGACAACGGTATCAACTTCATCCGTGACTTAAACGACTACACCAAAGCGACGCTGATTGCAATGCGCGGTCACTACAACGTTACCGGTGCCGGTCAGGTTCTCGGCTGGCAGTATGGATTCCCGTATGCATGTGATCTGTCAAGACTCACTATGGCACGCCACAATCCGGGTGAGACGACCTCGGTAGATTTACTTGTCCGCCACGAAGTTGATGCCTGCTTTGTTATTGCAAGCGACTTAGCCGCCCACTTCCCGTTCGAGGCTACCAGAACTATGGCACATATCCCGACAATCACACTCGATCCTCATATCAGCATGTCAACTGAATTATCCGACCTGCATATCCCTGTTGCAATCGTCGGTGTTGAAGTCGGCGGATGCTGTTATCGTATGGATAACGTTCCAATCGAGACCCGCAAGTGTATCGAGCCGCCGGAGGGCGTCCTTGAAGATGAAGAAGTCTTCAAACGCATCTCCAAGAGAGTTGACGAAATCCTTGCAGAAAACGGCTGTGCAAACGCATCCGAGTATCTTGCAAAGATGGAAGCACAGGAGGCCTGAAGATGTCTGAGATTATTGTAAAGAACGGACATGTATTCGACGCGATAACCGGTCAGAAGGGCGATGTCGCCGATGTCTGCATCAGAGACGGCAAAATTGTTGACTCCGTCAGCAACTCTGCAAAAGTAATCGATGCATCCGGAAAGACCGTCATGGCAGGTGCGGTTGATATCCACACCCACGTTGCCGGTCCGAAAGTCAACCTTGGACGCTGGTACCGGCCGGAAGACAAATTCCGGCTTGGCGAACGCTGCTCTGCGAAGTTAAACCCGAATACCAGAATTGAGGGTGGATTCTCAATTCCGACCGTCTTCAAGACAGGATACGAGTATGCCCGTATGGGTTTTGCTTTCACTATGGAAGCTGCCATGCCGCCACTCTACGCCCGCCACGTTCACGAAGAAATCCGTGACACCCCGATCCTTGATCAGGCGGCACTCCCGGTCTTTGGAAACAACTGGTTCATGTTCGAGTACCTGAAGAATGATGAATTTGACAATGCAGCAGCCTATGTCGCATGGATTCTCCATCAGACCAAAGGCTACGGTATCAAATGCGTGAACCCGGGAGGATCCGAAGCATGGGGATGGGGTCTGAACTGTATGACCGTTAACGATCCGGTTCCGTACTTCGATATCACTCCGAAAGAAATCATTGATGGTCTGATTACTACCAATGAACACTTAAAACTCCCGCACAGTGTTCACCTTCACTCAAACAACCTTGGAAACCCGGGCAACTACACTACAACGCTTGATTCCTTAAAGATTGCAGAAAGTCACAAGGCGAACAATTCATTCGGCCGTGAGACCGTTCTTCACCACACCCACCTGCAGTTCCACGCCTACGGTGGAACCACCTGGGCAGACTTCGAGTCCAAAGCCAAAGAGGTCATGGACTACGTAAACAAACAGAAGAACATCTCAATCGATACGGGTAACGTCACCCTTGATGAAACTACAACTATGACCGCAGACGGTCCGTTCGAGTATCACCTTGGTGCACTGAACCATCTGAAGTGGGCAAATGTGGATGTTGAACTGGAAACCTCCGCAGGAGTTGTTCCATACATCTATGGAAAGAACGTGAAAGTCTGTGAGATGCAGTGGGCAATCGGTCTTGAAATTGCGCTCTATGCCAAAGACATGATGAGAACCATGATCACCACCGATCACCCGAATGCAGGTCCGTTCACCCGCTACCCGCGTGTATATGCATGGCTCATGGACAAAGAGTACCGTGACGCCCAGCTGAACGGATTTAAGTGGTCCTCGAAAGTCATCGACGGAACGACTCTCGCAGAAATTGACCGTGAAGTCTCTCTCTACGAACTGTCCCAGATGACCCGTGCCGCACCGGCAAAGGTTCTTGGTCTGTCTTCAAGCTTCGGCGGCCTTGCACCCGGTATGAACGGAAACGTTGCTGTCTACGATATCAACCCTGACAACATGCCCAAAGGACTTGAGCTTGAAAACGCACTGTCCAAAGTTGCATGCTTCATTAAAGACGGCGTGCAGTGTGTTGATAACGGTGTGGTGCTCGATGCAAACCCGGTCAGGAAAGAGACCTACTGGGTTGATGCAAAGGTTCCGGAGAACAAGCAGGTTATCCACGATGTAACCGAGAAGTTCCTGAAATACTACAGTGTCAACCTTGGAAACTACGAAGTTATTGACCACTATGTGCCTAACCCGCACGTAATCGAGATTGAGGAGGCCTGAAAATGGCGACTGTAACAATTACCTTAAAGAAAGTCCCGGACCTCTATCTGGAATGTGAAAGTATAACCCCGGACAAGTTTGCCGGTAAAACTGCAGAGCAGATTGCAGCCCTTCCGTGCTCGGAAGGAAAGTCCAACTATACGCTGGGCCAGTGGTTTACCATTGCAGGGTCTGCCGGTGCAACTGCAGCAGAGACCATGATCGTTGTAAACGGTCGCGGCACTGACAAATGCAAATACATTGGTGCATGGATGACCGCAGGTGAGGTCGTTGTCAACGGCACTACCGATATGTTCACTGGTGCATGGATGGAGGGCGGTAAACTTACCATTAAAGGTGATGTCCGTTCATTCTCCGGTCTTCAGATGAAGGGCGGAGAGATGATCATTGAAGGCCGTGCCTGGAACTATCTGGCTGCCGCATACCGCGGTGACTGGAGAGGTATGCAGGGCGGTCTTATCCGTGTGAAAGGCGATGTGGGGTCTGATCTTGCAACGTTTATGAATGGCGGAACTATCATCGTTGAGGGTAATGCCGATATTCATATCGGAACCCATGCCGAAGGCGGAACTATTATCATTAAAGGTAAAGCCCACCGTCGCGTCGGTGGTCAGATGGTAAAAGGCGAAATTTACGTCTTTAAGGGTTGCGATGTTATGATGCCAGGCTACAAAAAGATCGAGGAGACGGAGCTCGAGGTCGACGGAGAGAAACACATGTTCAATGTGTATATCGGCGATCTTGGAGAACGCCATCCAAAGAGCAAAGGACAGACCGTTTACGGTCATATCTATACTCTGAAAGAGTAATTACCTCTACTCTACTATTTTTTGTCATTGCTTTTACCGTGACGGTAAGGTATATCTCTTCACAGTGAGAATATTTAAGAATGGTAAAAGTTCCCTGTCAGGAGATTGTCTGGGACATCATCCCTGCAATTCAGGCCGCACTTGCAAATGAGCTGGTCGGACTTGGGGTGTCGCAGGTTAAAGTTGCAAAGGCTTTGTCTATTGCTCCATCTGCCGTCTCTCAGTATCTTTCCGGCAAACGAGGATATCGTATTGTGTTTGATACCGATGTGAAGGAAATCATTGTTAAACTTGCTGAAGATATTAAGTCCGGCACTTTATCAGATGATGCTCTCGAGCGGGAGTTTTGTGTGATATGCCGGTCTCTTCGTGGTCAGGGGGGATGTGCCGGCCGTTTTAATAACGATGAGGCATAACCGCCCTCAATCCAAAAAACTCATATACTCTCAGGTTAAATTAACTGCAATAGAGGTATTTTTTATGATTGATAGCTTCCTCGAAGGTAACAAGATTTTTCTTGAAAAAGATTTTGAACGGAAAAAAGACCGGTATATGCAGCTGACAACCGCTCAGCACCCGACGGTTCTCTGGATTGGATGTTCTGATTCACGGGTTAATCCCGAGCGTATTACTCACTGTCGTGCCGGTGAACTGTTCACCCACCGTAATATTGGTAATATTGTTCCTACCCATGACTGGAATTTTGCAACGGTTCTTGAATATGCAGTTAAGCATCTCAAAGTAAAAGAGATAGTTATCTGTGGTCACTCCGACTGCGGGGCGCTGAACGCACTGGATGTTGATATGGGCAAGGATGCTTATATTCCGCTCTGGATTAACAATGCACGTGATGCACAGGTCAGAGTTGATGAGAAACTCGGTGAATGCACGACACCAGAGGAGAAAGCACACCGGAAACGCGAAATTGAGTTTGAAAATATACGGCTTCAGCTTGAACATCTGCGTATGTATCCGCTGGTTGCAGCGGCTGAGATGGAAGGAAAAATAAGTCTGCACGGTTTGTTTTATAATCTTGAGACCGGCGCCTTATCAAAAATCGCCTAACTTTTTTTCAAGCAGTCTGAGAATATCTACCGGCTCTTCTGCGACAGCATACGCATCTTTTGCATCCAGCGACCCGAACCATGCATGAATAGCATCTATCCCCGCGGCCCGCGCAGGAATTACATCCCGGTCAATTTTATCACCTATCTTCACCGCACGGTCAGGTGAAACCCCCAAAGCCTCCAGCGTCTTTTGAAACACCAGCGGGTTTGGCTTCTTCACCCCGAACGTCTCCGGCGTCACCACCATATCAAACAGCCCGGCTATGCCGAGTTCACGCAGACGGATCACAGATGACTTTGCATCCGCATTTGAAATTACCGCGAGTTTTACCCCGGCGGCTTTGAGGGTGGTGAGAAGCTCATACATCCCGGCAAACTCACGCAGACAGGCAATCTCCAGATGCCGATAGAGCCAGATACACTCATCAACACCATCAAGTCCTTCTTCCCTCAGAAATTCCGTGATGGACCGCTGCATCAGATCAGGATTATCGCGGTTCAGTGCATAAAATAAAAGGTTGGGGAATGTCCCTTTGTATGCCATAATCCCGTCTGCTGCACAGAAGCGTGCGGCATACAAATCATGCAGGGTGTTGTCCATATCAAACAGCACTGCATCGTAGGTGGATATCATGCTCAGTTAACGGAGGGCATACGCGTTGGTCGGAGTGAATCCTTCAATACCCAGCGGGCGCAGACTCTTCATTACCCGTTCGCGGAATTCTTCAAACTCCTCATCATTCAACTGGTCAGGCAGCATCTTATCAGACGCAATACTGCGGTAAATCCAATACACAATTTTATCGACGATGGCAACAACGTCATCTTCTGATTTTGCAATGAAAAACGTTCTGCCGATTAACGGGTGCCGGCCGCGTCTGCCGCCGAGCGTAATCAGATACCGCGCCTGATCAAAGTTAATATACTGATACGGGCATGCATGAACACAGAATCCGCACAGCATGCATGCATCATTTTTCATCTGAAGCCGGCCGTTGACAATCTCAATGGCATGCTCACGGCAGTAGTGCCCGCAGGTTCCGCAACCGGTGCAAAGACCCATGTTACGAACAGGTTTTCGAAGGCCGGTAATGCCGATTTCATTCAGACGTTCACTCATACATCCGTTCGGGCATGCTGATACCGCAATACGGACCTTAACCGGCATCTCTTTGCCGAAGAACTTTTCATCCAGTTTCCTCGCAAGAGAAAGTGAATCAATCACCGCAAACTTACAGTTCTGCGTACCCAGACATGCCGTAACGTTGACTACTTCATCGCGTTCTGCGCCGACGGGCGTTCCATTCTTCTCAAGGGAGATCGCGAGTTTTTCGAGATCGTCGTGTTTGACGTGCAGGAGTTCAACCGTCTGACGAGTGGTGAAATGGACGTCTGTTATACCAAAACGCCGGGCAATACGTCCGAGCCCGGACATTTTATCGGGCGTCATCATGCCTGCCGGCACGCGCAGACGAACAATATAATGTTCATTGTCACGTTCCGGGATAATGCCGCCTTTTAAATAGAGTATTGGTTTATGAATTTCCATAATACATTCATTGGATGGTGAATCATAAAATGATTCTCTTAGGGGATTACCTCATGAATTTCCATGATACCCCAGTGGATGGTGAATCATAAAATGATTCTCTACCTATGCTTTTGCTTCCCTGAGAATTATCTCCGCGACGATTTCAACAACCTCAGCTGTAAGCTCGGCACATTGTTTTTCATGTCCGCCGGAGTCGGACGCATCCAGCATCCGTTTGGTAAGTATACGACAGCATACTGCTTTGTTTTCTGCTTTAAAACGGTCGTGAAGTTCACGTGCATACTTCATGCACGCGGCTGATTTCATTTTTTCATCGGGTTTTGTCCGTCCGAAAACCAGACCAAGAGCGATAACACCGCCGGAAACCGCACCACAGGTACATCCTCCGCCACCCATGCCTATGGGAAAACCCGAAGCCGCTGCAATAATCGTGTCAGGCACCGATGGACAGAAGGTATCTCTGATAATTTTTACCACGGCCTCCGAGCAGTAATAGTGTCCGCTCAGGAACAGTTCTTCTGCTTGGCGTCGAAGGTGCTGCACGTTTACGTCGGTCGGAACGGAAAAATAGTCAGGGAGTGTCATACTCTCTTTGCAGAAACGGTTAATGGGATGGCATTTTTAACGGTAAACATTGCCATACATCCGTTAAGGGCTGCCTGTTTCAGGCTTTCAATCTCGGCATCGGTTGCCTGGGCGCTGGTTACATTGAAGACGATTCTGTATTCGCCGACTAATGGCTGGGTGCCGAGCTGGAACTGTGCGTGATAGTCAAGGTCGGCTTCGATATCGGTGTGGAGGGAATCAATTTTGATATTCCTTTTTGTAGCGGCAGTCATAAAGGTTGCCGATGCACAGCCGCATATCCAGAACAGACCGTAGGCCATCGGAGATGGATAGTTGCCGAGTTTTTCAAAGTTCGGGTGTGCTAAGGCAAATGTGACCGGGCCGTTGTCGGTTTTGGCGGTTGCGGTAAACTGCGGGCCGTTTTCATCGAACTGCCAGTCGCCGCCCATCTTCGTGGTGAACAGTGCTTCACTGTCGTCTGCTTTGATGTCGGCTTCGTATTGCTTTACCTGTGGTAGATCTATGTTATTGAGAGACATGTTTTATGTGTTCCATTATTTTTTGGCGGGTGTCAGCGTGATGAGAAAGGTATCTTTTTCATTCTGCGGCAGAACATCCACCAGATAACCGGTTTTCGGGAATGATCCTTCAACCGTTTTCACCTGCGTTGCGGTTCCCAGAAAGCTGAAGGGCCCCTCGGTTTTTTTGAGGGCCACCTTCAGCCTGAGCATGAGATACGTGCAGGACTCTTCACGGAAATCAGCAGTCATTTCTGTATATAGATATGTGCTGTTAGTTTTTAGATATGGTGATTTCCCAAAGACCATTCTCTTTCAGTTTGGAAGAGAAGGCCAGTTTGTTCATGGTGCAGTATTCCGGGATGGAACCGGTTGCTGCGGGGGCGTGGTCGCAGAGGACGACGAGTTTGTCTCCTGACGGGAGGTTCTTTACTGCTTTGTTAACTGCCAAGAGGCAGAACGGGCATACTTTTCCAGTTATATCGAGATTCATTTTTCGTCACCCTTAAATTCCTATCATGGTAAAGAGATTTACCACCCATCCCATGATGAATGCTGAGAAGATAACAGCACCAACAAGCATACCGATGACGAAGAAACCGGATTTGATGTTTCCTTCCGAGGTCATAACCAGCTGTCTGAGGGGACATCCTCCAAGGAGGGTTCCGATGATGCCGACAAAGATACCGCCGACAAGCATACAGATAATGACTGCCGCTGTCGAGAGTCCGCCCGGTGCGCCGGGAATTGCGGTGAAGAGCTGGCCTTCCTGTAACATCCAGAAGAATTTCGGGAATGCGGTTGGAATAAGGAAGGAGAAGATGAGGTAGAAGACAAAGGCGGAGACGATTAAACCAATATATCCTTTTAGGAGTCTGGTCTGTTTGAACAGAATGAAATCACGGATGCCGCCGATAGAGCAGAAACCGGAACGTTGTCCGAGCCAGCCGATGACGAAACCGAGAATGATGGTTACAATCGGAACGAGAATGATTGCAATATCTTTTGCAATAGCGTCCATGTTCAGGCCTCCATTTTCTTCAGGGCAATTTTAACGCCGATGAACACACCGACGACGATTGCGATTAAGCCGAAGACGGCGATTAAATCACCGTAACCGATACGAAGAGCAATACGATACGGGCATGCTCCCATCAGAAGGGCGAAGACCATGAAGAAGAATCCGCCGACTGCATATTTTACGCAGGATCCGATACTTCCTTTCTTAATCCGGAATTCACGGTAGATGAGTGCTGCAACAATGGCGCCGATTAAAACACCTACAATGGTTAAGACCGGAAGGGCTCCGGCAAGAGAGATAGGGGCTGCGAAGAGCGAGGTGCCAAAGATGTTGTTCCAGATAACGTCGATGAAGTCACGTGTGTGGCATGCGACGCAGAATCCGTATGCAACGGGGCCGCCGGCAGAAAACAGCAGGCCCTGTACCAGTGCAGCCGCGAAACCTATAACGATTCCCGCTGCAATTGGTTTTTTCAGGATTTTATCAATCCCTTTTTTTTCAGAATTATTTACCATGCAAATTTCTTATTTGGTCTGTTATAATATTAATGTTGTTAAAAATATATTTATATATGTTTTGTTAATCAAATTAATATAATTTAACATATATAAATATTACCAAAAACATTAATATTGTAAAAATGTGGGGCGCATACAATGCGCCGGTTTGCCAGTTATCTAACCATGAAAAAAAGATAT
>CAZAWD010000032.1:0-9085 GCA_964488725.1 uncultured Methanomicrobiales archaeon
AAGGGTGACAAGAGCGTAGAGTCCCTGCATGGATATTGTTTTTACTGTGCCGCGAATTGAATTTCTTGCTGATGATTCAAAGCGCTCGGTAGAAACAATCAGCTCTTCAGGCCGTATGCCGGCCCGCACGTTTCCGGTGCGGTTGGAGACAGCATATAGTATGTTTTTTCCGATGGAAATTCCAATCACGTCGTCTCCTTTTGAGCGTGCCATACCGGCAAAAATATTTTCCATGCCGGTGAATGCAGCCACAAAATCCGTCGCCGGCGTTTTGAGAATTTCTTCAGGGGAGCCCTGTTGGATTATATTTCCGTTCTGCATAATCACTACCGAATCAGCAAGTGCATACATGTCCTCGAAGTGGTGTGTTATGTGTAAAATCGTGGTGTTCGTTTCACGGTGAATGCGTAAAAGCTCTTCACGCAGCCGCTGTCGTGTCCGGGTATCAAGTGCCGAGAGCGGTTCATCCAGCAAAAGAATGGCCGGTTTCATCAGCAGTGCGCGGGCAATAGCCGCCCGCTGCTGTTCTCCGCCGGAAAGAGTTGCCGGCCGGCGGTTGAGAAGCTCTGAGATTCCCAGAAGCTCTGCCATCTTTGCGGCTTCGCTTTTCCGTTTCTTTTTATCCACTCCAAGCTGGCGGAGACCAAATGCGATGTTGTCAAGGACTGAAAGATGCGAAAAAAGCATATAGTCCTGATACACCATGCCGATTTTTCGCTCTTCCGGCGGAAGAAAGGTAACATCCTCCCCGTGAAGAAAAATCGTTCCGGCATCGGGCTGATGAATCCCTGCAATGGTTTCCAGTAAAATTGTTTTGCCGGCACCGGTCGGACCGAGTATAACACAATACTCTCCTTCTCTGACACTGAAATTCAGGTTTGAAAATGAAAAGCCGCCAAGCCGGAGTGATAAATTGCGAACCTCAAGCATAGACATTTTCCTCTCCTTTTCCAACCCATTCAACGATAAACAGTGCGGTGCCTGAAATTATCAGAAGAATAATTGCCGCTGCGATTGCCATATCAAGATCTCCTGTTGACATGTTCAGGAAAAGTGCAATTGGCAGTGTTTCTGTTTTCATTGCAATAGCGCCGGCAAGCATAAGCACTGCGCCGAACTCTCCCATCGCTTTGGACCAGGTAATTACCACGCCTGCGGTAAGTCCGCGGGCCGCCATGGGCAAAGTAACTTGTAAAAATGCCCCCCACTCCGAACACCCCAGTGTGCGTGCGGCATATTCGTAGCGCGGGCTGATCATCTCAAACGTTGAACGTGCAATTCTGACCATATACGGTGTATTCACAAAAAACTGTGCAATGATTATGGCGACCGGTGTATAAACCACATATACCCCGAAGGAACTGAGAAACTGCCCGATGGGAGAGGTGGTCGGCGATAGAAATATAAGAAGTGCAACGCCTGCCACCAGCGGCGGCAGTGACAGCGGCAGATTCAGCAGGATGTTCAATACCCGTTTTCCGTGAAACTGATACCTCACCATTGAATATGCTACCGGAATTGCAATCAGCATAGAGAGCAATGTTGAAATAACCGCGGTAACCACCGAAAGCTGAACCGCAAACCAGATTTCAGCCGAACTCAGGCATCGAAACAACGCTTCCGGCGATGGGTACAGCACCAGCCCGCCAAAAATAATTACGAGCAGAATAACCACGGCCGCAGAGAGCGTAATGCAGACTGTACGAAAAACCGTGCGATTCTTCTTCATAATTTCTGACTTTTCGTTTTTATATTTTCAATATGCTGTTGAGTAAGCCAGCCGCAGGATGCATTCTCTGCCGCATCAAATACGGGAATATACGGTTTTATGTCCAGAACTGGTGTGCCGTTGAGCAGGTCTGCACCCGAAACAATGAGTTCTGTTTTATTCCGGTTGATGAGCCGTACTATGCTGAACCCGATTTTATTCGGCCGGCACATATGCCGGGTGGCAAAAATTCCGTGAGCATCTCCACCGTCGACCATAGGTGTTTCTTTCAGCATCTCGGTCGGCGCTTTGTGCAGATACGTAATAAGAATAAGATGGGAGAAGGCTTCAATACCTTCAAGCCCTCCCTCATATGCATCATCAACCGTGATGATTCCCTCCTTTTCCGAGAACAGGCTCTGAACCGGCGTATCGGGGATTTTATCATACGGTGTCTGTATACGCCCTATCGGACGAATGATCACTGTATCTGTCATAAGCTCAGACATATTTTGTGTTGGGATATGCCGGGAAACCGTATTTTTCAAAGATTGCTTTGCCTTCGGCCGATGCGGTAAAGTCAGCAAACTTCTGTGCGAGTTCCGCATTCCTGGTAAACGTGGTAATTCCAATTGGTGCAATAAGGATGGAGTTGTCGGTAACCGGAATCTCAATTAAGGTAAACTTATCTCCTTTTGCATTGTCAAGAGTAATCAGTGCCGCATCAGCATTTCCGGTTGAAAGTGCGGTAACGACTTCATTGATGGTTGCGCCGCGCAGAACAACATTCTTTTCCACTGCATCAAGGACGCCTGCTTTGGTAAATATTTTAACGCCTGCTTTTCCGATGGCAGTTGCGTTCACATCACCGAGCGCAACACGAACACCATCTTTTGCGAGATCGGAGACACTTTTAATTCCAAGCGGGTTTCCTTTCTGTACTGCAATAACCGGTACATGGTATGCGACCAGCTGACTTGTATTGGAAACCAGTCCCTTTTTCACCGCGTTCTGATAGTCGGGCTGACCGCCGGGTATGAACACATCTCCAAGCCGGGTTGTATCCATCTGTGAGATGAGAACACCTGATCCGCCGTAGGTGAGTTCCACGGTGACATTATATTTCTCACCGAAAACAGTGCCGATTTCACTCATCGGGCCTTTCAGTCCTGCTCCGGAGTAGACGAGCAGAGTGGTGTTTTCAGTTGTTGTAACGGGCTGGCTGATACAGCCGGCAGAAAGTATGACTGCTGCAACAAAGATACATATTGCTGCAATCGAAAGAAATGACTTCTTCATCATTATGCGTGGGCACTGATGGAAGATATAACTGATTGAAAATTAGCATTTTGTTAATCAAATATGTTTGTCAAAAAAGACGGGTGGGGTTACCATCCGCGGCCGGCGAACTTCTGCGTCTCCGAAAGCTCGCGGCAGTCAAGACCCGGCATAGCACTGCCAAGTCCGGTGCTGACCTCTGCGATGATCTTCGGTTCGGTGTAGTGTGCAACTGCTTTTACAATTGCTTCTGCCCGAATCTTGGGGTTGGACGATTTAAAGATACCCGATCCGACGAACACACCGTCAGCTCCAAGCTGCATCATAAGTGCTGCATCGGCCGGTGTTGCAACGCCTCCTGCCGAGTAGTTTACCACCGGCAGTCTGCCGCGTCTGGCAACTTCCGCGACCAGTTCAGCCGGAGCTTCAATGGTGCGTGCGTATGCGGTAAGTTCATTTTCGGTCATTCCCTGCAGTTTGTGGATTTCTCCGTTAATGCAGCGAAGGTGACGGACCGCCTCGACAATGTTGCCGGTACCCGCCTCGCCTTTTGTCCGCATCAGCATTGCGCCTTCGTTAATTCTGCGCAGTGCTTCACCAAGGTTGCGAGCCCCGCAGACGAACGGAATCTTAAACTCTTTTTTATTGATGTGATATTCTTCATCTGCCGGTGTCAGCACTTCGCTTTCATCGACCATTGCAACGCCCATTACTTCAAGCATCTGTGCTTCAACAAAATGGCCGATACGTGCTTTTGCCATAACGGGTATCTCGACAGCGTCTAAAATCTCTTTAACCTTTGTCGGATCAACTGCCCGTGCAACGCCTCCTTCTTTTCTGATGTCGGATGGAACGCGTTCCAACGCCATTACTGCAACTGCTCCTGCTTTTTCAGCAATCTGAGCCTGTTCTGCGGATGTGACATCCATAATGACCTTACGGTCGAGCAGAACGGAAAATCCTTTGTTCCATTCCTTCAGCTCTTTTGCATACCAGAGGTCTTCTAACTGCATATCTATACACGTTAGTTTCAAAAGTAAATAGGGTTTTGGAAATGAAATTAATTTCTTTGCAGAATACGCGCTGCAAAGTGACCGGCATTTTCTCCGCCGTCAACTGCCATACAGGCAACGGGGACTCCTTTCGGCATCTGTGCAATTGACAACAGTGCGTCAAGACCGCCGGCGAGTTTGCCTGAGACCGGCACCCCGATCACCGGTTTTTTCGTCCGCGCTGCAACTACGCCCGGCAGTGCGGCCGACATCCCTGCAATACAGATGAATACCTTTGCATCGGATGCTTTTACGTATGCATCCAGAGCTTCGGCGTCACGGTGCGCAGAGAGTATTTTTACTTCGTAGGATATTTTGTAGGATTCAAGCGCTGTCACTGCTTTATCTATGATTGCCTGGTCTGATGCCGAACCGGCGATAACTGCTACCTCTGTCATAATATGAGTTACTATATTTATGTTGGTCCACATATATGTAAGCGACCAGTTTCATGTATAAAGAAACCCTCCTTATGATGCCGGGTCCGGTCCCTATGCCGGAATCGGTTCGCGGCGCCATGCTTAAACAGGCGATAAACCATAGAAGCAAAGAGTTCGGTGAGTGCTATGCCGATATTGTGCGCATGCTCAAACCGGCCTTCGGAACAAACAATGAAATCCTCGTCCTCTCCGGTTCAGGTACTGCCGGGCAGGAAGCTGCTATCGGTTCATTTGCAAAAGGCAAAAAAATAGCATCACTGGTAAACGGTAAGTTCGGTGAACGTCTCGGCCTTATCTCAAAAATTTACGGCGATACTACCATGATAGAATCAGAATGGGGCCACCCGCTGAATCTTGAAGCCCTGAAAGAGTCTCTGGAAAACGGCGCGGAGGTTGTCACACTCGTTCACAACGAAACATCTGCGGCCATTCTGAATCCCGCAGCCGAAGTTGGAAAACTCTGTAAAAAATATGATGCCATGTATATTCTCGACGGCATTACCTCCATCGGCGGCGATGAAGTAAAAGCAGACGAATGGGGTGTGGATCTTGCAATCGTCGGCAGTCAGAAATGTCTGGCCGCGCCGGCAGGACTTGCCGCGGTCTCTGTTTCAGAGAGAGCATGGGGGCGTTTATCAGAGAATCGTCCCTTCTATCTCGACCTGAAAAAGGCAAAAAAATCAGCTGACAGCAACCCGATGGAAACACCGACGACTCCTGCTGTTCCGCTGTTCTTCGCGCTCCGCGAGGCATGCCGGCTGGTTGAGGAGGAAGGAATTGAAAACAGAATTGCACGTCACAGAAAACTTTCCGCAGCGGTCCGCGCTGCCGGTAATGCATGGGGCTTATCTCCAGTTGCGCAGGCAGATGCACTGCACCGCCCGTCGAATACCGTAACCGGTTTCTTTTATCCGGCAGGTATTGAGGACTCCAAGATCCGCGGCGCGTGCAAGAAGATGGGCATTGAGTTTGCCGGCGGTCAGGACAGACTTAAAGGAAAAATCTTCCGTGTGGGCAACATGGGAGTTATTGACACTCCTGAAATTCTGGCAACCGTTGCAGCTATTCAGATTTCATTTAAGAAAGCAGGATACAAGCTTGCAGGTAACGGACTGGAAGCAGCAGCCGATCTGCTTTCCGAATAAATTTATTTTTTTCGGGTGGTAAATTATGGCGTCTGTTTCTATGTTAATTGTGTTTATCTGCGTCAATATTGGCCTTGCCCTGTTGTTGGGTTTCGTCTTTGGAAAGACACGGTTCTTTTCAAAAAATGTTCTGCCTAAGTTCCGCTGGCTCAAAGCCGTGGTCGGTATCGCTGTATTTGGCGGAAGTTCCATTATCGGAACCGTGGTCGGTGTGAATATTGAAGGGGCGCTTTTGAACGCCCGCGACGCTGCCCCGCTCTGCGGCGGTGCATGGTTCGGGCCGGTGGTCGGTATCGGCGCGGCTGTTGTCGGTGCGGGTTTCCGGTTCATGCTGGGCGGCGCGTCGGTTATTCCGTGCTGCATCTCCACGCTTCTGGCCGGTATTATAGGTTCCGTGCTCTACTCTATTCTGCGCGGAAAGATGACCGTCTTCGTATCCGTCATTGCCGCGGCCGCGGTCGGCTGTATTCATATGCTTCTGCTGGTCCTTCTTATGCCGGATGGAAGCGGCCTGCCCGTTGCATTCGGTCCGGTTGGTATCGGGACCCTCCTGCTCGTTGTATGTTCAACACTGGCGTTTTCACTCTCCTATCGTCTGACATACAAAGAGGCAGATATCTAATTTTTTTTATTTCGGAGTGCGGTCCCCCTACATTCCTATATATTTTTAAAACAGATATTATTAGCAAATGTTGCCTCTCTCAGAAAATATTGCCGCGGTGCCTCCGTCCGCCACCATGGCAATGAATAATAAATCAAAGGAAATGATAGCTGCGGGCATTGACGTTATCAGCCTGGCAGTCGGGGAACCTGATTTTGCAACACCTGCCCATATAACTCAGGCAGCAATTGACGCGCTGAACCGCTCAGAGACACACTATGCTCCTTCGCGCGGGATTCCCGAACTTACCCGGGCAATTGCTGAAAAACTTAACCGTGAAAATCATATTCCTGTTGACCAGAAACAGATTATGGTCACGAGCGGCGCAAAAGACGCCATCCGTATCACCATGACGGCCTGTTTAAATCCGGGTGATGAGGTTGTTATTCTCGATCCCGCATGGGTTTCCTACGACCCCTGTGTCGTAATCGCCCGCGGCCGGCCGGTTCACCATCATTTAAATGCAGATTTTCAGGTTGATGAAACGCTTCATGACGTTATCACCGACAAGACCAAGATGATAATTGTTAACTCGCCGTCGAATCCGACCGGTTCGGTTCTGGCCCGTTCCTCCCTGCGCATCATTGCCGATGCCTGCATTGACCATGACCTCTACTGTCTTTCCGATGAAATCTATGAAAAACTCATCTACGGAAAAGAACACGTCTCGATTGGTTCACTGCCGGATATGGCAGAGCGCACGATTACCATCAACGGATTTTCCAAAGCGTTTGCAATGACCGGCTGGCGCCTGGGCTATGCGGCTGCTCCCGCACCGGTTCTTTCAGCAATGGATAAAGTCATGCAGCATTCGGTCGGCAATGTCACCACGTTTTCCCAGTGGGGCGGCGTTGCTGCGCTGACCGGAGATCAGAGCTGTGTTGAAACCATGCGGCAGGAGTTTGAACGCCGTAAGAAATATGTTATCGGCCGCCTTGCTTCCATGGGTCTTTCCGTTGCGCCGGCTGATGGTGCGTTTTATGCATTCATCCACTGCGGAGGAGACGACGCGGCAACCGCAACGAAATGGCTTGAACAGGCGCATGTGGCAGCAACGCCCGGTTTCGCATTCGGTGCGCCGGGCTGGATTCGTATCTCCTATGCGGCCTCAATGGAGCGCCTCGCAGAAGCGATGGACAGAATTGAGAAGGTCTGTTAGACCCTTATATATTTTTTCAGATATTCAAGCGAGCTGAGTGCGGCTGAATATTCCATACACTCGATTACCGCCGGCGCCCTCAGCGTGCAGACGTCCGCAAAATCAATCGTCCCGCTTCCGCACGCCGCATGTTCATCCCATTCGCCGTGATTGTCATGCAGATGGATATGGTCCGGTTTTTCTGCGAGAAACGCGGGCAAGGTTCCGGTGAGATTCGCATGGCCGATGTCCAGACAGAAGCCGAGTCCGGCTTCGCGGATATCCGGCAGAAGGTCAGGATAGCGGAAATGGCAGCAGTCCCAGCTTCCCAGATTTTCCATAACGAACCGCAGGGAAAACTCCTCCTGCATGTGACCTAAATCACGGATGGATTTTTTCAGAGCCGCGGCTGAAGCCTGGCGCCGTTCCGGCTCCAGACAAAAGCCAGGATGAATTACCAGTGTCTCTGCATTGATGGCCGCCGCATCTTCGGCTGCTGAATAGAGCACTTCAAGAGATGCCTGTCTGAGCCGTTCAAACGGTTCGGCAATATTTCCATCCGAGGTCGGGGAATGCACCGAATAGCGCAGTGAAAATGATGCCGGCACCTCGATGTTATCCGGCAGAAAATGGTTTGCGGCTGACATAATCTCGACAAAGTCCGTTTTTCTGCTGAGGCACTCAAGCGCATCATAGAGCGTCAGTTCCTGAACACAGCTGGTGGAAATGCCGATTGATTTCAGATTCATACGGCGAGCAGTTCTTTTAGTCCGGTAAGTGAATACACCACGTCCGCTTCTGTTTCCAGCATCAGGTTTACGGATTCATTTTCACTCAGCCGTCTGAAATCAGTCCGCAAAGCAACAACCCGTTTTCCAAGGGCTGCCGCATATCCCATCTCCCATGCGGTGCCTGAATCCGCATCCGCCCCGTCAATCACCGCCACAATGATGTCTGCCGCTTTAAGCGCGGCAAGGTTCTGCTGATAAATTGATGCCTCCCGGTTATCTTCGCGGCATTCATCCGTATCATCCAGTTCCTGCGGAAGGTGAACCCGGTAGTGCAGTGTTTTCAGCTCTTCGGCTATCAGACGGTTAAACTGCCGCTCCCCTTCGGAAAAAAGAGGGGCTGCCAGATAAATCGTATACGCGGCAAAGACGCGGGCATCCACCAGCGGAATATCTGCAAACCGCCGAAGAAACATACCGGCTCCGGCTGATTTTTCTTCGGTGTAATAGGTCGTCGTAACACCGCAGGTGGGAGATGAGTTTACGCCGACGATTGCCAGCGGCTGTTCTTTGCGGCCGGCTATGTATTTTCTGACCTCCTCTTCCAGCTGTTTGAGCAGTGCTGAAAACTCCGGCGTGTCCATTCGTCCGACGAACGGCCCCGGCTCTCTTCCGGCTCCGAAGTATATTGTTTCAGGGCACGGCAGCGGAACCAGTTCGATATTAAATTCCCTGCACCGTTCAGCTACCCGTGCGAAGATGCGTCTGTCGTCGTCGGTGGTGATGCCGGCGGCACGCAGACCGGGCGAGAGAATGCATGGTGAGGCAAGGATGTACATCATTATCTTATTCGCCGGCGACAAATAAATACAAGAGTCATGTCTGTTCCCCTCCTTGCCTATCGTGACAATTCATGCGATCCGAAAAAATGCACC
>CAZAWD010000033.1:0-8793 GCA_964488725.1 uncultured Methanomicrobiales archaeon
GGTTGCACTGCTGCCGGTCCATTCCCCGCCGCCGGCATAGGGAATGGTGATTGTTTCATTGACGAGTGTCAGAGATTTATTACTGATAATTTCAGTCGGGATGTGAATTTTTGCGGTGATGATATGAGATGAAGCACCAAGCATGTTGCCGAGGTCGTCAGTTGGCAGATTAATGTAGTTGGTGAAACCTGCGTGTTTGCCTGGGCAGAGGTAGATGGTGAGTATATCTCCTTCACTGACGGTGAACTCACTGATGAGGCCGGTTGATTTGCCGTTGAGGTAAATGCCCCATCCATATCCGGTTTTATACCAGTCGGGACTGAGACCGGCAATGTCAGTTATCCAGCCGCCGGAGCTGACATTGTAGGTGAACCCCCCGGCTTTGGATGCCGCATCCAGCACGGCAAGCCCGCTGGTTCCGTTAAACTGATACATCTTGTCGTTTATGGTAAGGAGCAACGGGCTGACACCGATATTGACCGTGCCATTGTAAAGCTCAACCGGTTCGGTTACTTTGACGTGTGCCTCAATGATAGAACGGGCGGATGCGGCGGCCTCTGCATGTCCGGCGGTCGGTGTGTTGGTGTAGAGGAAGGTTATCGTCTGGCCGCTGGTGACGCGGGTAATATTCTGCCCGGCAGTGATATCGGCCGGGTTTGCAAGGTGAGCGTCGGTTCCGGTGAAGGCAACCCAGTAGTATCCGTTTGTTCCTGATTCAATGTTGTTGACTGCGTGGATAGACCAGATGTCACCGTCGAATACGTCATAGTCCAGTGACCAGCTGAAGGTGCCGTCGTTTGCTGCGGCCGTGAGCACGCCAAGGTCGGTTGCGGCGTCAAGATATTCGGTCATGAGCCATGCATAGTCACCCATCTCAGCATACTCGGGATTTACCGGGGTTTTGGTGAGGGTGCCGTTGATGATGGTGACGGTGCCGCGATAAAGAGATTCGGTGTCACTTTCGGCGGACGTAATGTTAACGATGTATTTTGCATCGGCAAGGGTACTTTCTGTTCCATACACATAGGGCAGGTATGCATAGGTGAGCTTATCCCCCGGCTGAATCGCATTAAGGCCGGTACCATTTTCGGCGTAAGAATTGTTTATGTATGTCGCCCAGTACCACGACCAGTCCTCTGCATTGGTAATTCCGTTGATATCAACGAGGCTTACTCCGCCGTAGGTGCTGGCGGTACCATTGTAGGTAAACGCGCCTGTCTTTGCTGCCGTATCCAGCAGACCGAGATCGGTCCATATGTCAGCCGTAAATCCTGCCTGAGTTACGGACCCTTCCGCGGGAAGCGCAACCGTCTGATCACAGATGACGGTCGGCTGATTTTTCGCAGCCGTAGCCGTAATGTTAACGATGTATTTTGCATCGGCAAGGGTACTTTCTGTTCCATACACATAGGGCAGGTATGCATAGGTGAGCTTATCCCCCGGCTGAATCGCATTAAGGCCGGTACCATTTTCGGCGTAAGAATTGTTTATGTATGTCGCCCAGTACCACGACCAGTCCTCTGCATTGGTAATTCCGTTGATATCAACGAGGCTTACTCCGCCGTAGGTGCTGGCGGTACCATTGTAGGTAAACGCGCCTGTCTTTGCTGCCGTATCCAGCAGACCGAGATCGGTCCATATGTCAGCCGTAAATCCTGCCTGAGTTACGGACCCTTCCGCGGGAAGCGCAACCGTCTGATCACAGATGACGGTCGGTGTTGTTGGCACCGGTCCGGCTCCCGCATCACCGAATGCATACAAGTGACCGTTTTCTGAACCGACATACAACACACCGTCCTGAATGCAGGGACTGCTCTCTATAATCGCCCACATAGAGTTTTTTTGCGGTGCGGTATACGTCCACACAACACGCCCGTCGGTAATGTCAACCGCATACAGTGTTCCTGATTTATAAGTGCCCACGTATGCGAGATCTCCGGCGATTGTTGGCGATGCACGCTCCGTATCAAATGATTCCGATGACCAGAGTTTGGTTCCGGTCGTCCTGTCAAATGCGTGTAACCCGTTGGCTGCAACGATGATTTTGTCACTGGTCACCACCGGGGATGCGGATGCACCGTCACATAAAGTGCTCCACTCGACTATGCCGGTAACTGCATTGAGCGCATAAACATGCCCGCCGGAAGTTGCCTGTGTCGCGAAATAAATATGCTGATCATAATAGACCGGAGTCCCGGCATAAATTTCACTGCCATCTGCACCGGCACTATAGTTCCAGATTTTTGTGTTGGTGGTAAGATTAAATGCAATTACTCCTCCGTCACCGGGTATATACAGAACCGGCGGATATGCGGCATCTCCGGGCGACATGGACAGTGATGAATGCATGCCGCTGCCTCGTCCGGTATCCATATACAGTACCCTCTCACCGGTTGTTGCATTAAAGCCGTAGAGAGATTCTGATACACTCTCGCCACTCGTTTTATGAATCGTGTTGACATACACCGTGTTGTTGTAAACAAGAGGCACGGCTGTCAGCCCGACAAACTGAAAGACACTGATCTCATCCGTCTTCCAGATAATTTCACCCGTCGCTGCATCAGCACAGGCAAGCGTGTTTCCGGCACCGCCATAGATTTTTCCGTCATAATAGGTGAGCCCACCCCGGGAAACAAACGCCGGCTGATGCCAGTTTTGAATCCCGGTCGCAGCATTAATGCTGTAAAGCCCGGGTCCCGCCCCGTCAGCAGAAGTTGCCGTCCATGTCGTTACATAGACTGTTCCATCATGCACAATCGGATGGCCGTCTGCCAGCGAGTCAAGCGAAATATCCCATAGCGTTTTATTGGTCAGCGGACCAGGGCCGTAGGCAACACCTGTGCGGGCATAGTTTCCCATGCCGGTGGTAAACTCCTGTGTTGTCTCGATTGCCGGGTCAGACGGAATACTAATATCCGTATCTGCGGTAACCGGCGCTGCACAGCAGGCAAGTATCATACAAAATGTGAGGACAGCGACCGCTATCGCTTTTGAGTGTGTTATAGAACGATGCATGTCTGGCTACTCCTCTAGAAATACAAAAAGAGCGTCAGCGAGCGGCGCTCCCATACTTTTAAAAATGTTTTTTAACATATAGGTAATCTCAGGATTCTTTCTTTCTGTGAAACGGTTTTGGTAACCGGATGTTCCCGCATCCGGTATTCTTTTTAGAATTCATTTTCCCGGCTCCGGTAATTGTTCGTCATAAAACAAACAGCAGAACACAGGCCGCAGTAATTATGTTACACGTGGATGCATATAAAATTAATTGTTTATAAGACATAATTATTTGTTTTATTGTGGGCAGGTAACCGACGGGTGAAAAAGGATGTTCACTATTATTATGATATATTCAATGGATTATAATTGAGTAACTCAATTTAATACGTCAATTAAAAATAGGTAATGAAAATAAACATTGTGTCTGCGCTCTTTTGCATATACTTATTCTATTTCAGCACTTATATCAACTCGATACATGAATTTCTCCTCCCGGCTCACTCTCTATCTAGGTGCCTTCTCCACCATGGCTCTGTCCAACGCCGTTGTCCCTATCCTTCCCGGCATCACCGCTGACGTGTCTGCTCAGGGGCTTCTTTACGCCGCCTACTTCCTTGGTGCGTTCCTCACCGTCCTTCCTGCCGGCCGTCTCTCTGATAAAACCGGCCGGACCCCGCTCATCCGCATCGGACTTGCCGGGACTTTTATTGTATCCGTCCTCCTTTATCTGGTCTATCCCGACCTGTGGCTCTCTGTACTTCTCCGGGGACTTGAAGGCATATTCACCGGTATCTTTGGTGCCGCGGCTCTGGCCTGTGTAAACTCAGAGCCTGACCATCTCCGCCTATCCGGCATCTACATCGCCCTCCTTAACATCGGCATGGTCGCCGGCCTCATCATAACGGGCTTTCTTACATCTCTTCATCCCTATGCCGGCATACTTCTCTTCGGTCTCCTTACCGGCGCTGCAGCCCTTCTCTCTCTACGGTTTCATGACGCCCGCTTTACCCCGGCCTCTCTCTCCCTTCAGAAAATCATTCAGGTTAGCGCATACCACTTCTGGCTCTGGCTTGGAATCCTCCTCTTCACCGGTGCCACCGGCATCATCATCAGCACGTATCCTGCTCTCTCCGGCTACTCTGCCGGCATAACCGGCCTGCTCACCGCTTTCATGAGCCTTGCCACCGCTGCAGCTGTCTTCCTTGCTTCACGCTGCACGTTCAACAATCCGCTTGCCATCCTCCGCCTTGCCGCCGTCTGCCTGGCACTCACCGTCCCGCTCGTCATCTACTCGCCGCTCGGCCTCATCCTTGCCGGTGCTGTATACGGGCTTATCAACGCCGCTGCAATGGACTACATCGCCACCACAACACAGCCGCAGGGAGTAATGAACGGTTTATTCCTTCTGACCCAGTACGGCGGCATGAGCCTCATGCCGGTCATTGCCGGATTTCTTATACCGTCCCTTGGGTATCTTCCGGTATTTCTTCTGACGGGACTTGCCATTGTTATCGGCGGCCTTACCATCGTCCGCTGTCCCTGCTATATTTCCCGGCGTTTGGTGTGACTGTTTTTTGGATGCGGGTGTGGGGGCGTCCGGCAGACGTTGCGGCCGCCCTGTTTTTGGAAATGCGGTCAGTTCACTTGCACAATATTGCAGAACAGAATCCATCCGTTCCGCTCCCAGAGTTGGTTTTATCGATTCCAGCCATAAATAGAACCCGACCCGCGATGGCGTCGGCCGTTCGTATTTAAACCCGCCCGTGCTCGCCGGCACCATTTTCATATAGATATACTGCTTGCGCGGTTTCAGATAAATAACGGGTTCCATCTCCGGGAAATCAACTGCCAGCACTACTTTGGAATACTTTTCAAGTATTCCTGAGGCCGTCAGTTGTTCAGATTTAATCCGCATCCCGTATTTTTGAATCAGCACTTTCACGCCCGAAGGATACAACCCGCCGCAGATAACTTTCTTAACCAGAGGCGACACCGCCGGATTATCAAAAAACTGATTCGCGGTGAAATTATGGTCCGCTGCAAAATACATCTGATTCAGCGCTTCGTCATGCAGTTTTTTATAATCAAACGGCTGGGTTTTCAGACTGTCGGCCCGCACCAGTTTCGGATTTGATTCCTGCTCTGTGGGAAGATTTGTAATCCGCAGTCCTTTCAGCCCTGCTTTCATCGCCTCGCAGTCCTGTGTGCATACATATGCATTGTCGGGATCGTCCTGCAACCGGCGCACTACCTGCGTATTTGCAATGTCAACAGCAGAAAAGAGAATAAACCCGACCCGTTCCTGATGGAACAGGTATCCGAACAATTTTTTCTTATAAATAATTTCAGCTTCCAAATCTTTCAGGTCTGCCGGCGAGGTTACAATCTCGCAAAACACCACCTGATCATCTTTATCGAAGAGGAGCAGGTCAACTTCTGCAAGGTCCTGACCATTTCCCCGCACCCGGATATCTCCTTTTTCCGCGGAATAAATATTGTTTGTACCAAGCTGATTTTTAATCTTTTTTCGTTTGACATCTGCACCTTTTCGGACAATCTTTTTAATTGTATCGGTCTGTTCTGCGATGCGGATAAGTTGTTCGTAGATAAGATATTCAAACCAGTATCCTTCGGCGGTGCGCATTAGCATTATGTCTTCTGAAAACAGGTTCTTCCGCTCGGCGGGCCGCATATGGCGAAGTGCCCGCACTGCTACCAAACGTCCGGGACGATACCCGCTAAACTGTTCGGTTATCCATGAGAGCATGTAATCTCTCCGTTGTTTTGTGTCATAGGTATTGTATGGAAATTATCTAAGGACGAGAATGTGTCGGGTCAGGCTTTTATGAACGCGCTGTTCATAGAAACCAACAATTTCAAAGTCGGATGCAAAGGACCGGATATCTTTGTGGGTAACTACTACGGCACGTCCGGAAGGTTTTAGCACCCGCCGGATTTCAGCAAGTGAGCCGCGGTAGAGGTTTTCAAGGTTTTCGGCTCCGATGGTAGTGGACTGGCCATACGGCAGGTCGGTGGCTACTGCATCAAAAGATGCATCAGGATACGGCATTTTTGTGGCGTCGGCACGAAGCCATGCTCCGTCTGCAAGATTCTGCCGGCATCCGGCAAGCATTTCGGGGTCATAGTCACTTCCGATCGCGTGAATGCCGAGTTGTCTGCATTCAAGGAGAATTCCTCCGGTGCCGCAGAACGGGTCAAGAAGTGTCTGGCCTTTTTGTACGTGGGTAAGGTTGACTAATGCACGCGCCATCAGGGGCATCATTACGCCCGGGTGGAAATAGGCGCGCTGGCCCGGGTTGCGTTTGGCATATCCGCCGCGGTCGATGGTGTGAAGAACACGGCCGAACCAGCAGTGTCCTCCGCTAAAGACGGCGCGATATTCGGTGCCGGGATTTTTCAGGGAGACTGTTCCATGAATGCATCCTCCCATCATTCGTTCCAGTTCAAGCTGGGTGGCATTTACGACTGCCGGATGAATCTTTCGCGCACGGCAGCAGTATGTCGTGTCGGCGGTTATCGAGAGCGCGGTCAGCATTTCCTGTAATGCGTCAGCGGTTCCGTCGCAGTCTCCGAGGAGTTCGGAGATGACATGTGTCTGGGCAAGCCGTGCTGCCTCGGCGGGGAGTGGTGTTTCTGCGATGGCAATTCCATTTTCCTGTGCGGTTACGGTTCCAACACAGGATATTTCAGCAATTGCCAGCGGCTGGTTTTCCCCGGAGAGTTCATACAGCAGATTCATCCGTCTTAGATATGGGGGTTGTGAGGTTATTATAGATGATTATATGGTGGTGGTTTTGGGGTGTTCTGCGGGGTTAAAGTAGCAGGCTCTGATGAGGTATGCGGGATGATACCGGAGTTTTGATTCGCGAAGTCCGGGGATGTTCATGTCACTTTCGCGGTTTATCCATGTGCAGGTGCCGCTCAGTGCGCGGGCGGTTTCAAGGTTGATTATTTTGTATATTCCTTCGTAGCGTCCGAGGCCTTTTTCAAAGTGGATGGTGGCGGTGTCGGGCGTGGCGTGTTCCCAGATGGCGAGGGCGCCGATGGTGTTGTCTTCGGTGATGCGAAGGGCGATGCCGCAAAGGTTGAGTTCGGTCCGGTGGTTGAGTGATTCAAGGAGTGCTTTTCGCTCTTCCTGCATTATGGGGTTGGTTTCGATGTGTTTTTCCCGGCTCCATTGTTCGATGAGGTCTAAGATTTCAGTTTGGTTGGTTTCGGTTATTTGTTCGATGGTGTAGGTGAAGCGGTTGTTGAATGCGTTTATCTGGCCGCGGATGTTGATGTATTTTTTTCCGCTGAGGGCGGCGAGGTCAGTTGTTTTGTAGCAGTATTCATAGTAGCTGCGAAGTTCGGTGAGCACGAGATCGGGGTACAGGGTGCGAAAGAGGGCGCGGTTTTCTTCGTCATAGATTTCAAGTATTCTTTCTTTCGGTTTTTCCTGTATGAAGGTGATGAGGTCACGGAGGGTGTCCGGGTCGGGTTCTCCGACGGGCGCGCGGTAAGCATGGAGGCCGTCTACGATGCAGTCGATGATGAGGTGGTTGTTTATGATGGCGTAGGTGCATTTGGCATAGTGGGACCAGGTGAGGATGGTGACCAGGGAGTATTCGGAGTGTTGCTGCGGGTGCCGGCGGAGATAATTGTCGAGGATGTGTTTGTTTTGATAGGTTACGGGGATAAAGTCTTCTGCGCGTATCATTATTTTTCCTCGTGAAGCATGGGGGTGTAATTGGTCATGGGGGAAAAGCCGGTGCGTTCATAGAATGTTTGTTTGCCGGGCGCGGCGATGAGCCCGGTCCATGTGTAACCGTGGAGGGCGGCGAGGTGTTGTAGGGCGGAGACGATGCGCGTTCCGATGTGCCGGTCGCGGTGGTCGGGGAAGACGACGATGTCCTGGAGGTAGCAGTCGCTTGTGCCGTCACCGATGAGGCGGCCCATGCCAAGGGGAGTGTTGGTTTCGTCGAGGGCGAGGATGAATAGCGCGCTACCGTTGAGTATTGCGGGTATTAGTGTTTTGTTCCAGCCCATTTCCCACCAGCCGCCGGCGCGGTAGAGGTCAATTATTTCGTCGGCGGGCCATGCGCGTATGATGCTGAGGGTTATTTTTTCAGGGGTCGTGAGTTGTCTCCTTCTCTATTTTTAGTATATGTGTATGGGGGCCGGGGGTTATGAGGGTGCCGATGATCTGGTTTTCAATTTTTATTTCGGCATCTATTTATGTAAGCGGATACAACTATGTTACCTCGCAAGTCAGACAGACTGTCTCCCTCATGGGAGCTGCTCTGCATCTGAGGCCTTGCCGGCATTCTTCGATCTGCCTTGTGCAGAAACGAAGAGTATATAAGTGCTGAGTGCTAATATGCTAGAGCTGTTCTAACAGCTTATCTGGTGTATCTGACACTGTTAATCTCTTTGAAGCCTCGCTTCGAAGGGTATAAATAGTCATCAGCGCCTATATGGTAAGGCTGTTTAAGTGGAGGACAAAACGCGAATCTCAGGGAGTCAGATATGACTTTCTGGTGATTGTTGGTCCTGACGTTGGTATTGTGGCGATGCGGACATTCATTGAAATGACCGCTGATTCCAAAAAAGTTAAAGCCATATTTGTTCTCTTTTGTCATACTATTGTTTATTCCAATCGTATTGAACAAGAAGACACAAGTGTGCGTCAGAGAAGTGAAACCAAACACTTCAGTACAAAAAATAATAGTGCAAACAATTCTGGTTGATCCTGCCAGAGGCCATTGCTATCAGGGTTTGACTAAGCCATGC
>CAZAWD010000034.1:0-8735 GCA_964488725.1 uncultured Methanomicrobiales archaeon
CCGGCCTCTACATCATGGGACTGGGTGTTGCGCTGGCTGTCTCTGCACATCTTGGCACCTCTCCCATATCATGCCTGCCGTATGTTCTCAGCTGCGCGTTTCCGGTAAGTGTCGGAATGGTTACGTTTGTGATGAACGTCATATTTCTCGGCCTGCAGCTGGCAATTCTGCGGCACACGTTCAAACTCCGGCAGATTATGCAGATTCCCGCGCTCTTTGTCTTTAGCGCATGTATCGACCTGAACATATTTCTGCTCACGGATTTTGCGCCGCATGCGTATCCGATAGAGTTTATCTGGATGGCGGCCGGCTGCGTTGTTCTCGCATTCGGCATCGCACTTCTTCTGGCTGCTGATTTCGTGCTCATGCCGGGCGATGCCCTCATTTCGGCCATTGCCGCGGTGTCAAAAAAAGAGTTCGGATACGTAAAAATCTGTTTTGATATCACGCTGGTCCTGACAGCCGCGGTTGTTTCGCTTATTCTTCTGCACAGCATCGTCGGTATACGGGAAGGCTCGCTTATCGCCGCACTGAGCGTCGGATGGATGGTCCGCTTTTTTACTCCGCGTTTAGGATGCTTAAAACGCTGACCGCTCCGTCGCATGGTCCGATGACGAGATGGTCAAGGAGGCTGATGCCCAGAATTTCTCCGGCGTTTTTTATTTCACGGGTAGCTTCAATGTCGCGGGCGCTCGGCCGCAGACGGCCCGAGGGGTGATTATGCACCAGAATAATCGCGGCCGCCCGGTCTTCTATGGCACCGACATATATTTCCCGCGGATGAATCGAACAGTTATCAAGGAGACCGCGGGTAATGGGACGGACGTTAAGTATTTCATGAGCGCCTGAAAGCGTAACCACAATAACATTTTCCTGTGTGTCGTAGCGGTACTGGGTTACAAACGGCAGCACATCTTCTGCGGACATAATCGTTGCACAGCGCTGAATCGGCGGCGGAAACCGGCGGGCGAGTTCAAGGGCGGCCAGAATCTGACAGGCCTTTGCCTCCCCCATTCCGGTAACCGCGGTTAGATCAGATATCGTTGTCTGATAGGTAGTGGATTTTAAGATGCTGCCAACCGCTTTTCCTATCATAAGAGCATCACACCCCACTGTTCCACGCCCTATAATAGCTGCGATGAGTTCTTCCAGCACAAGAGAAGATGCACCCCGTGCAATAAGTTTTTCACGGGGTTTGTCTATGTCGGCAGTATTTTTCAGACTCATTCACTTCTCTTTTGATGGGATGAATATATATGGATATCTTTTCGGGTTTCAGTGCAGGTATGCGTTCAGGTTCCACAGGAGGTAGAGCGGGATGTCATGTACTTCCCCCCATTCATCGGTATGTGAGGATTTCGGCATTATGCTTGTTCTGACAGCCTGTTTCGGACGATATTTTTTCCGGTATTCCAGCAGGCTTTTTGACCGCGTGTTTTTTCCCGATTTTACTTCGAGGGGGATGATGTCTGTTTCGTGCTGGATGAGGTAGTCTACTTCGGCGGTGTTAGATGATTTCCAGAAAACTATGGCACCTTCCGCGCTATGATTGGCGATGAGTTCGGTGAGTACGAAGTTTTCTGCCAGTATGCCGCGCATATATGCGGTGTTTTCTGCATCTGAGATGATTGCTCCGGCAGGAAATCCGCTCATTTTTCGAAGGAGACCGACATCGGCGAGATATATTTTAAAATTGCTCAGGTCGGCACTGGTGAGCAGGGGGATGGTGGGCTGTTCTGTTTTTACGATTTGGTAGATGAGGCCGGCTGAAAGAAGCCAGTAGAGAGCGTCTTCGAGATCGCGTGCACGAGCCCCGGTTCTTATGTGGGAATAGACAAATTTCTGGTTGTCTTTTGCAAGCTGGAGAGGGATGCCTTTCCAGATGAGGGTGAGTTTTGGGTATTCGCCGGCCGGAGCATATTTGATGAAGTCTTTTTCATAGTCTGAGAGGATATTTTCCTGTAAGGTTTCTATTGTTTCAATGTTTTTGGTTTCTATCCATGCGTTTACGACCGAAGGCATGCCTCCGGTGAGGAGATAGCGGGAATAGAGTTCTTCGAGTCTTTGGGTTATAGAGGAAGGGAGCGGCCGGCCGGCCGGGAGTGTTTTTAGGTGGCTGTGCAGCAGGGTGTCGCCGTTTGCCAGAATGTATTCTTCAAAGTTTAAGGGATACAGGGTCAGGGTGGTGACTTTCCCGACGGGGAAGGATATGTTTTTGTTCATCCGGGCGATGGTGATGCCGAGGAGTGAGCCGGCTGCTGCTATGTGAAGATCGGGGAGTTGTTCGGCGAAGTATTTGAGTGCGGTTAATGCCCGGGGGCATGATTGTATTTCGTCGAGGATGAGAAGGGTGGTGCCCGGGGTGATGATTTTCTGGCGGAGAATGCCAAGTTCGGTGATGATGCGCACGGGGTCGAGGTCGTGTTCAAAAAGTGAGGCAAGCTGGTTTGTTTGTTCAAAGTTGAAGTAGGCGGTGTCCGGGAACTCGGCGGCACCAAATGTTTTCAGGAGCCATGTTTTTCCGCATTGACGCACCCCGCAAAGGATGAGCGGAAGGCGGGCCGGCTGATTTTTCCATGTCAGGAGACGGGAGTAGAGGGTGCGCTGCATGCAGGTATGTTTGCGGTTAACGTATATAATACGTGGTGTTCACACACGTTTTTCATATGATGTTCGTGCGTCATGTACACGTTTTTCATATGATGTTCGTGCGTCATGTACACGTTTTTCATACATAACAACAAATGGCTTTACAGAAGAAGTACCTTCTCTCCTACGCACACCTCCAGAATACAAGTGACGGTGAACCGAATCTTTAGATACATGAAACGCCAATATATTATCATTTGATTCACGGTGTGAATATGTCTGATAAAATAATTTACATGGACCATGCGGCCACCACCTATACCGCCCCCGAAGTAGTTGATGCAATGCTTCCCTACTTCACCGAAAAGTTCGGCAACCCTTCATCGATGTATTCCATCGGCGCGGAAAATAAAGATGCGGTAACCACGGCCCGCGAGCAGGTTGCCCGTGCGCTGAACGCCGAACCGGACGAAATTTATTTCACCAACGGCGGCACAGAATCCGACAACTGGGCGCTCAAAGGCGTCGCCTTTGCCAACGCACGCAAAGGAAAACACATAATTACCACCTCCATTGAACACCATGCAATACTTCATTCAGCTGAATGGCTTGCATCACAGGGCTTTGAAATAACCTATCTGCCGGTTGATGAATTCGGTATGGTAGCGCCTGAACAGGTGGAAAAAGCCATCCGGCCGGACACCATTCTCATCTCCGTCATGTATGCCAACAACGAAGTGGGAACCATTCAGCCGGTGCGTGAAATCGGTGCCATTGCAAAACAACACGGCATCTATTTCCATACCGACGCGGTGCAGGCAGTCGGGCATGTGCCCATTGATGTGCGGGCGGATAACATCGACCTGCTTTCACTCTCCGGCCATAAATTCTACGGACCGAAAGGAACCGGCGCACTGTTCATCAGAAAAGGCGTGCGTATCCAGAGTTTTATTCACGGCGGAGCACAGGAGAAAAAACGGCGGGCGGGAACAGAAAATGTAGCCGGCATTGTAGGTCTTGGCACCGCAATTTCCCGTGCGGTCCGGGAGATGCCGGCTGAGTCTGTGCGGCTTACCGCGCTGCGTGACGAACTTACCCGCGAACTGCTGAAAATGCCGGCGTCCCGCCTGAACGGTCATCCGGTCCGGCGGCTGCCGAACAACACGAACATCACGTTTGAGTATATTGAAGGTGAATCGGTTCTGTTGTTTTTGAACATGAACGGTATCTGTGCCTCAACCGGCAGTGCCTGCAACTCGGCATCTCTTGAACCATCGCATGTATTAACTGCAATGGGCGTGCCGGCCGGCAGTGCCCATGGTTCTATCCGTCTGACCCTCGGCGAACGGACACCAGAAGAAGATGTCAAAACGGTCATCACCGTCCTGACAAAAACGGTTCAGCGTCTGCGGGCAATGTCGCCGCTGACCCCGGAGGAGTTGAGATAAATGTATAGTGAAAAAGTAATGGACCATTTTACCAATCCCCGCAATGTGGGAACAATTGAAGCAGCTGACGGCGTCGGAGAAGAAGGAAATCCTTCCTGCGGCGACATCATGAAAATGTATCTGAAAATTGTCGACGATGTCGTCGTTGATGCAAAGTTTCAGACGTTCGGGTGCGGCGCGGCAATCGCCTCAAGCAGCATGGCAACCGAGATGATTAAAGGAAAAACCCTGAAAGAAGCATGGGATTTGTCCAATAAAGCGGTCGCGGAAGCTCTCGACGGTCTGCCGCCGGTTAAGATGCACTGTTCGGTGCTGGCCGAAGAGACGATTCATAAAGCAATTAATGATTATCTCGTAAAGCTCGGGCGAAAGCCGTGGGGCGTGCCGGCCGCTTCGTCGTGTTCTGCCTGTGCGGGCGACTGCGACACCTGCGGCGGGGAATAATCAGCAGCATATAAGACGCAGACCCGCTGCTTTTGCGGCGGCCTCTGCGGCAGATGTTGCATCTCCGGTGATTGCTATTACCGGTATTTTTGCAATAACCGCTTTTCGCATGGTTTCTGCGGTGCAGTTTCCGGCGAGGACCATAAAGGTGTCTGAAAATCCCACCCTGTTTTTCAGGCCGAATCCTATCAGCCGGTCTACCGCGTTCTGCGCAGAGATATCGTCAGCGGCGGTGATAAGCCCGCCGGCCGCGTCGAAAAGACCGGCCCATACCCAGCGGGAGAGGGGCAGAGCACGACATGCGGCATAGATGATACGATCGGAAACAGGGGTTGTTTCAGTGACGGTTCCCAGTCTGCCGGTGTCGAGAAATGACGATGCCCCGCCGCAGCCGGCGAGAACGGTTTTACGGGACAGCAGGATTGCGGCAGGGTTTTTGGTAACTACGCTGACCTGAGGCAGGTCGATGATGACAGAGTCTATGTCGGCCGCGGATTCAATGACCCGTTCGGTGTATAATGCGCCAAGAACAAGGTCGGCGGGGTCGGCGGCGTGAGTCATAAGAGTAAAGACGGCACGGCCGTTTACTATTATCTGAATCGGTGTTTCTGAGTAAGAATGCAGTATCATTTTTATTGTACCATCCGGGATATTTCTTCGACGGCTGCAATGAGCAAATCAATATCATCTTCTGTGTTGTAGCAGTAGGCACTTGCACGCACGGTTCCGCCGCCGGCAGGTGCTATCTGCTGCATGAGCGGCTGACAGCAGTGTTCGCCGGACCGCACCATGATGCCGGCCGCTTCGTCGAGGAGGTAGGCAACGTCGTGCGGGTGAACGCCGGTTACGGCAAACGAGACAGCCCCGACAAGCGGCGCTGCGGTGTCCGGCGTGAAAACACGGACGCCGTCGATGGCAGACAGGCCGGTTATCATGCGGTGGGCGAGGGCCGAGGAGTGAGCGGCGACGGCGTTCATTCCGAGTGCCGAGAGGTAGCGTGCGGCTTCTGCAAGGCCTATGGCGCCGATGACGTTGGGCGTGCCGGCTTCAAAGCGTGCGGGGCCGTCGACGGGCAGGAAGGAGTGGCCGCTGACGGTTTTAACCATCCCTCCGCCGGTATATGCAGGAGCAGGGGCGGGGGCACCGTTTCGCATCCACAGCCCGCCGGTTCCCATGGGGCCGAGCATTTTATGGCCGGAGAATGCGAAGTAGTCGCAGCCGGTTTCTGCAAGGGAGATGGGAAGATGAGGGGCGGTTTGTGCGCCGTCGAGGAGGAAGAGGAGGTCGTTTTTCCGGCATATTCGTGCGATGGCGGCGACGGGTGCGATGGTGCCGAAGACGTTGGAGGCGTGAGCCGCTGCTATCATGCGGGTGGCGGGGGTGATGGCGGCTTCGATGTCTGCGGGGCGGATGGTGCCGCCGGTGCCGCCGACGATGTCAACGCCGGCAATGATTCCTGCTTTTTCGAGCGAGAGCCATGGGAGAAGGTTGGAGTGGTGTTCCTGAAGGGCGACGATGACGCGGTCGGCGGGGTTCCAGTTGAGGCCGCGGGCGACAATGTTGATTCCTTCGGTGGTGTTGCGGGTGAATGCGAGGGTTCCGTTTTCTCCGCCGAGGAAGTGCTGAAGGGTCCGGCGTGCTTCTTCAAATTTATGGGTGGCCATTCTGCCGAGGCGGTGGACGCCGCGGCCGACGTTGGCACGATAGGTGTATTCGGCGGTGGTCTGTGCTTCGACTACCTGCCGGGGGGAGAGGGAGGTTGCAGCGCTGTCGAGGTAGATGAGGTGGTCGAAGAGGGGGAAGTCCTGACGGATGGTTTCGGGTGCGAACATCTAGGGGTGTTCCTCCAGATAGCGGTTGAGGGCGGTGAGGGTGCCGGGAAGTGATCCGTCGCCGGTGACCTGCGGGGGAAGGCCGCCGGCCCGCATGGCGTCAGCGGTGATTTCGCCGATGGCGACCGGGATGGCACGGGTGCCGGCAGGGAGGAGGGCACGGGTGTATGAGGAGGCGCTGGTGAATATGATAGCACCGGCGCCGGTGAGGTCGAGGGGGGTGTTGGTGGCAACGAGGGAGTAGATGCGGTATTCAAGTGCGATGCCGCCGGCGTTTTCGATGGCGGCGATGAGAGCGGGGTTGGGGACGGCGGCACGCGGGAGGCCGATGCGTTTGCCTTCAATCCAGTTGCCGAGGTAGGGGGCGAAGTCGCGGGAGTAGTAGCGGGGCAGGGTTTCTGCTTTTATGCTTTGGGAGTGGAGGACGGCGGCGGTGGCGGGGCCGATGGCGATGACGCGGCATGTTTTGGTGATGGCGGGGGATAGGAGGGGGGCGATTTTTTCAGCGGGGTAGGCGCTGGTGAAGAAGACGGCATCGAATCCCTGATTGTTTGCTTCGAGGACGAAGGTCTGGACCTGACTTGCGTTGAGTTCAGCCTGAAGGGGTGATACGGTCCGGCAGGTGTGGCCGAAGCGGGCGCATGTTTCGGCGTCGCGTTCTCCTTTTTCAGCCAGACGGGTGATTGCTATCTCCATGATGGGGTATATGTTGGTTTTGTGATGTAATGAGGATGTGGGATGTGACCGAAAAAAGTTTATGATGATATACAAAATTGCTGATTGGATTTTATCAGTGAGATGGGGCCGGTGCTATCTATGGTGATGCCGCGGCATGATCATACGTTACGATATAATCCGGATAGGTTATAGGTGGGGGCGGTGCGCTTCATACTCGGCAACCGCTCCGGCCCCCGCCTCGCGAAACGCACGGGCGACCCCTGCCGGTCCCAGTTTAATCCCGCCGAAGAGCCGCGATACGATAAGCATGTGGCTTCCCAGATTGTGCCGCTCCATAATTTCCATCAGCGCACGGCCCGGCGAGCCTACCTCGCCGTCTGCTCTGCTGTCGCTCATAGTTTGGCAGACCACCGCGTAGCAGTGATGCGCCGCTTTCTTATACAGTGTATCATGGCGTTCCCGCACCGCTGCTATGTCGTCGGCCGTGTCTATCTCATAGAGATGGGCATAAAACTTTGATTTTTTCTCATCCAGCCGGACCGCCGCGACCTCACGAACCGCCATTCACCGATCCCTCATTTCGATAAGTGCAGTGCGGAACTCGTCAAGATAGGCCTGCATCGAAAGACTCCCTTCGGGGAAGGGGCAGTCGGCGTCGTAGAGTTTGTCGATTACGGGTTTGGTCGGGTAGAGTTCGACCGGGATTTTTGTCTCCTCTACGGCGGCTTCCATTGCACGCCGGAAGAGGCCGATGCAGTAGGCGATCCGGCAGGTGTAGGTGTCGCGGGTTTTTTCGAGGTAGCCTGCTATGCGTCTGGTTTCGATGCGGAGAAAGTCTTCTTTGATTTTGGGGTCTTTGACGTTTCCGAGCATGTAATGATAGTGCGCAAACGGATACATTAGTTCAAGTTCCGCCGGGACGGTGCCGCAGGTTCCGAAGATGACTACATGATATTTGTTTTTGTCCGGGAACACTTCGTCGAAGAGTTTGTGAAAGAGTTGGTGCGACGGGCTGGAGCTGTAGGGTTTCCGCACCGCGCAGGGGATGAAGAGTCCGATGTCGCGGGGGGCAATCTGATATTCATTGATGATATACTGATATGCTTTTTCAAACTGCGGAAGATAAAACGGCGGGTCAGTCAGGTCGTTTTCGTCGGCCGGCGGTTTCACTTCTTTACCTCAAAGTCCGCGTCAAGGGTGTTTGGGTCTATTTTTTTGCGGGACGGGTTTTCCGGGACGGTAATCCAGAGGACGATGTATACGGCGACGATGAGCAGGACCGGAACCGGTACGAAGAAGAGGATGATGGTGATGACCCGGATGAGCCATGAGGGGATGCCGAAGTATTCTGCGAGGCCGCCGCAGACGCCGGCGATGAACCGGTCGGTGGTTGAGCGGTGAAGGGTTTTTTCCATGCCATAGTATTTTTCCGGTAAGGACGATAAGGTTTCACTTTTCCGTCAGGTGAGGTCGAAGCGGGGGGGCGCCGGCGCAGCGGCGGGGTATGGGTGTGCGGCTTCACGGATGACCCGCGCACAGGGGCCGGTCTGTATGAGGTGGTCGGGGGCGGCGGGGGTGACGTCTCCGTCGAAGAGAGCGGTCGATTGGAACATTTTGAAAAGTCTAAGGGTGCCGGCAAACTATTTAATTCGGGTACCACAATATACTAGTATACAGGTGCCCGAACAAAACAAGACAGTGATTATTTCATCCGAAGTCCTGAGGAAAATAAATCGCCTTCGTC
>CAZAWD010000035.1:0-4407 GCA_964488725.1 uncultured Methanomicrobiales archaeon
AAACCGCCGGATCCATTCCCGGATAGTATGTTATCAGCGCACAGTTCTTTTCCAGCGTATCAAGAAGCGCGAGATTTTTCTCATCCCGGCGGATACAGTCGTCACCGAGAACAATCTTACCCTCCGGGTAACTGACAGTCCCCAGCGGCTCGCGGCCGACACTCTCAAACGCGTCGCGGCGCGATGAATGATCCTTACGCACGCGCGTTGCCCGGTGCAGCGCACAGGACGTATCACTCTGTGTTGCATGCATGCATACCGCCACCTCGCCCATCCCTGACACCGCGGCTTTTGCCGCACAGATAGCGTTCATGGCATTATCACTGGACGGCCGGTCAGCACTGCGCTGGGAACCGACAAAAATCACCGGAACCGGGGTGTCCAGCATGAACGAAACCGCCGCGGCACTGTAAAGCATCGTATCTGTTCCGTGAGTAATAATAATTCCTTTTGATCCTGCTTTGATTTCATCATAGACAGCACGCGCAAGTATATGCCACATTGCAGGGTTCATGTTTTCAGAAAAAACGTTAAACGGCTGAACCGTGCGGTAATGGGCAATGCCTGCCAGTTCAGGAATACTCCTTAAAATATCCTCAGCGGTAAACTTGGATGATACCGCACCGGTGCGGTAATCTACAGTGCTTGCAATTGTTCCGCCGGTCGAAATGATAGAGACCTGCGGCAGATTTGCATTCTGTATAAGGGGAGCGGCTGCCGGTTTTTCAGCCGCAACGGCATTGTCACGCGGCGTACATAGGTTTTCCGGGACACAGATGTTATAGCCGCTTTTGAGTTTGATTACGGCGTTCTCTTTTGAACGGCTGATGAATATACCTTCCATCTCAAGATCTGCGAAGGAAACGGTTACCGGATCACTGTTTTGAAATGTCATAATGAGAGTTCCTCGATTGCTTTGCGCATTTTATTGTCGGCATCTTCCAGCTGGTCATGCAGGATATCACGGGTAACCTCGTCCTGTACAAGTTTTACATCTGCTACCTGCACCGCTTTTTTTACCAGCCGGGGATTGGGTGACCCAAAGGTCTTTTTTGTACGAATAATATCTTTCGGGTTTTGTACTTTGTCAATGTCGGCCTGTGTCAGACCTTTTTCTGTAAGCGAGAAACCTGCAAACTCACGTGCTGCGTCATCAATGATACCCAGATCAAACGATCCGAGTTTCACCGCACGGCCGACAATGTTGTGGGCGCAGCGGAACGGAATATTATATTCCCGTACCAGATGATCGGCAAGTTCAGTTGCCGCGGTGTTTCCGGCTTTGGCACTTTTTTTCATGGACGCTGCATCGAACTCGGCGGTATCAATAATTTCAGCGAGAAGGGACAGTGATGCGTTGGTCTGATGAAAGGCGTTCCAGAGATGCGGGTTTAAGTCCTGTAAGTCACGGTTGTAACTCATCGGCAGGGATTTTATAAGGGTGAGACCGGCAGTGAGTTCTCCGATAACGGCGGCGGATTTCGCCCGCATGATTTCAAGCGTATCAGGATTTTTCTTCTGCGGCATGATACTGCTGGTGGAGCAGTAGGCATCATTGAGATTGACAAACCTGACAAACGCCGTTGACCAGAGAATGAGTTCTTCACACATCCTGCTGATGTTGGTCATAAGAATAGCAAGGTCGGCCATTGTTTCCACGATGAAATCACGGTTGGCAACCCCGTCCATGCTGTTTTCCATGGGAGAGGTGAAGCCAAGGTAGGCAGCGGTCATGTCGCGGTCGAGAGGAAAACCGGTGCCGGCAAACGCGGCCGAGCCGAGCGGCGAACGGTTGACACGGGTATATGCGTCGAAAAGCCGGGCCGAATCGCGGGAAAACAGGTTTTCATACGATAAGAGATAGTGGGCAAGCGTTGTCGGCTGTGCGTGCTGAAGGTGGGTAAAGCCCGGCATTATAGTTGTAGTATGCTCGTCTGCGCGTGAGATGAGGGCGCGGCGAAGTTCAAACGTGCCTTCGAGTGCTTCAAGAATATACTGCCGGGTTCGCATACGCAGACAGGTTGCAACTTCATCGTTTCTGCTTCGGCCAAGGTGCATACGCCCGCCGGCATCAGCGCCCGCATCTTCAATGAGCTGGGCTTCGATACCGGCATGGATATCTTCGCGTGCCGCGTCAAAAGCGTTTGCAGGAAGCCCGGTTTCCATATATCTCTGAAGTGCAGTGAGCAGTTTTTTTGCCGAAGCGGTGTCGATAAGATTCTGACGGTGCAGCATGAGGATGTGCGCCATATCGACTCTGATGTCACTGTCGGCGATTTCATGGTCAGCCGCCATGGACGAGAGGTAGGTTTCAACCGCAGAAGAGCGGTCACCTCCCAGCCGGCCTGTTCGTATCTGGTCTGTTGCCATATTTTCTATCTCTGTGTATTTATTTGGAGCGGACAGGGATAAATGCGTTTGTGACAGCTCCGCTCAAAAACTTTTGTTAGTTCCTCTAAAAAAGATATTTTTGTATTCCGGCTCAGTGGACCTTTGTTCCGTTCGGAACATCGCGGTAGGGAACCAGCAGGGACGCAGGTTCGCCGGCGGCAAACAGCATACCGTTACTCTCCTCGCCCCGGAACTTCGCCGGCTTCAGATTCACAATCACGACAATCTTCTTGCCGACCATCTCTTCGGGCGTATAATCAAGAGCGATGCTGGAGACTATCTGACGCACTTCGGTGCCGATATCAACCTGTAAACGCAGCAGTTTTTCGGTCTTGGGGACCTTTTCAGCTTTTATCACTTCGCCGACCCGCAGATCAAGCTTTGCCACATCATCAATCGTTACAATATCAGTGGATACCGGTTCAATTACAACTTCATTCATTTTTTTACCTTCTGCTTTTGCTTTCGCCTCAGCTGCACGCTTTGCAAGTGTAGCTTCCAGCTCCTCACGCTGCGTATCCTCAATTCTTGCAAACAGCGGTTTAATTATGCCAAGTTCTGTATTCTCAAACGGCACGAGTGCATCACTAATCGGATGCGCCGCAACAGCGTCAGTATAGCCGAGCATCTCCCAGAGGTGCTGGGCGGACTCCGGCATGACCGGCTGAATCACAATCGCACACGCTTTTACAATCTGGAGACAGTTTTTCAGGACCTGCGCGGCCTGTGCCGGGTCTTCTTTGAGAAGCTTCCATGGTGCTGCGTTGGAGATGTAGCTGTTACCGTAGCCGGCAAGCAGCAGAATGTCATCTACTGCTGTCTTAAACTCATAGCCGCGCACCGCTGCTTCAATCTCTGCAAGGGACGAGGCAATCTTATCAAAGATTTCCTGTCCGGCCGGCATGTCAGGAACAGTGCCGAGTTTGTTTTTCACCAGCGTCATGCTGCGGTTTGCAAAGTTGCCGAACGTATTGACCAGTTCATTATTAATCCGTGCCTGAAACTCTTTCCAGCTGAAATCGAGTTCACGGGTGTGACTGGTATAATCAAGAAGATAATACCGCAGATAATCTGCCGGCAGCCCTTTATCGAGATAATCCTCTTTCGTCCATACCACATAGCCGCGCGATTTGGAAAACTTCTCGCCGTCAATGGTTACCATGCCGCTGGCAACCACGGCGGTCGGCGGCTGATAGCCTGCACCGTGCAGCATTGCCGGCCAGAAGACGCAGTGATGATAGATAATGTCGGAACCGATGAAATGCACGCGGTTGCCGTTACACCAGTATTTTTTCCAGTCCTCGTTATGCGCCGCTGCCCATTCTTCGGTGAACGAGATATAGCCTATCGGGGCGTCAACCCAGACATAACAGACAAGGCCGTCAGCGCCCTGTGCCGGGAACGCAACACCCCAGTCCATCATTCGTGTAATGCACCAGTCTTTTAGTTCGTTCTCGACCCAGCCGATAGCATAGTTGCGGGCGTTGATGGTGCCTTCCAGACCCGGCAGATATTCAAGGAGATAATCCCGAAACGCACTCAGCTTGAAATAATAATGTTTCTGCTCGCGCAGTTCGGCTTTTGTTCCGCAGGTGGCGCAGACAGGGTCAAGAATTTCTCCGGGTTCAAGGTGTCGGCCGCATCCCTGATCGCACTCATCGCCTCTGGCATGTTTTCCGCAGTAGGGGCAGGTGCCTTCGACATACCGGTCGGGAAGGAACCGTTTGCAGTTCGGGCAGTAGCTCTGCTGAATTACCTTCTCGTAAACATACCCTTTTTCGATTAAGGTTTTCAGAATTGATGTCGTCCGGTGATGATTGGTTGGATCATCGGTCATGCCGAACCGGTCGAACTGTACTCCCATCGCTTTGAATACTTCATCGAAATGAGCGTGGTAATGCTCACAGACTTGGCGCGGAGAGACTTTTTCAGTTTCGGCGGTGACAACAATCGGGGTTCCGTGGTTGTCTGAGCCGCAGATAAAGACAACATCCTCTCCCAGCCGGCGAAGATATC
>CAZAWD010000035.1:4417-8675 GCA_964488725.1 uncultured Methanomicrobiales archaeon
CGCAGATGCCCCAGATGACACAGGCCATTGGTATACGGCAGCCCGCAGGTTACAACGGTGGGTTTACTCATGTGAGATAGATATTTGGCGGGAGAGAGTATAAATCAGCGTGGACGAATATGTATACTGCTATGCGAGAGGTATCATTTCCGGTTGTTTCTCTTGGCTCGCGCCGGGAGAGTTCGTTGGATGTTTCACAGGTAGCTGCATGGCTGCGGACAAAAAAAGGATCTGAGGCCGATATTATTTCTTATGAGACCGGAACACTTCTTTCCGCCCAGTTGCCGGCGGTGTCTTTTCCCGCGGCCGGTGGTGAATTTTATGCGGCGCGGATGAAGAGTGCGTTGGGAGCAGATGAAAACGGACGGATTATTCATGAAATTTATCCGGACGCGGGTCTGATATCTGATGATGTGCGTGATGCAGTTGCACGCGTTGCCGGGTGCAGGTTCAGCCTCCCCTCCCCTTCGGCGCTTGGACTCAAAGATGTCTGCTATGCTGATACGGATGACTATGAAGAAGCGGTAACTGATGCGTATCTCTGTCTTTGCCGCGGGATGCGTGATCTGGGTGTTTCGGGACATATTTTTCTGGCGATGCGGCCAAGTGACTATGAGCTTGAACGGTTTGGCGGCCGGAAATTTATCTGGGCAACTCCGGCCGATCAGCTGGAACGGGTGCTTGAAAGCACGCGCGATATAGTAATTGAATCCCGGGCGGTTGAAAGGCTGTCTGCCCTTGCAGATTCCTATCAGATTCGCTTGGTCTATCTTCTGGACGCAGATACCCGTTCATTATCTGATGCGCTCAGGGTTGTGGATTTCGATAATCTCTTCATTGCCGGGTATGCGCCCGGAGAGGATATGAAAAACTACTGGAAAAATCTCGCTGAACTTAAAATTGCAAAATCAGCGTGAGTAAAAGAGAACCGGAAAAATATATTGTATGAATCTGTTTAGAATATAAGATTCAGTACATAGATGATTATGCCGATAATCGCAGCGGCGACTAAAATAATCATTGGTTTAATATGCAGGGCTTTTCTGTCATCCGCATCGTAATAGGTAACCAGACCTGCTGATGATGAAAGGCCGCGTCCCGAACTTTTCTGAGCCATAACATATTATATTCACCGTCTACCCATATAAATGAAGAGGAGAAGTTCGTCAGCATGGGAGTTACCGAGTTGTGCGGTCTTGCGTTTACCGGTTTTGATTTCTCGCCGGAAAATGTGAGAATTGTCATTGAGAATGGAATAATTAAGGAGATATATCAAACTAAAAAAGAGACCGGACGCTGTATTCTTCCGTCTTTCTTTAACGCCCACACGCATATTGCTGATACGGTTGCAATGGATATTCCCATTGACAGGCCTCTTGCTGCACTGGTTGCTCCGCCCAACGGACTGAAACATGAGATTCTCAGGCATACTAATGCGCATATTCTGGAGTCGGCGATGCATGCGACGATGGAACAGATGCGCGCGTCGGGGACAACCGGGTTTGCTGATTTCAGGGAGGGAGGGGTTGAAGGAGTGCGGTCGATCTGTCGTGCGCGCGTGGAAGGGATGCAGATGGTGGTGCTGGGACGCGACGGCGGAGAGTCAGCTGAGGGGGCATCGGGTCTTGGTATGTCTAATGCGCACGGTCTGCCAAGTGAAGAAGAGGCTGTTGCCCGTATGCGGGCTGCCAAACGGATTGTTGCGATTCATGCAGGCGAGGCGGACCCCAAAGACATTGAACCGGCTTTTTCTCTTGAGCCTGATATGATTATTCATGCGGTTCATTTTTCAGATGCTGATATCAGACGTGCTGCTGATGAAGATATTGCCATTACTGTATGTCCGCGGTCGAACTGGCTGCTGGGTGCAACAGACAGCGGCACGCGTCCTGCTGTTTCCAAAATGCTGGAAGCAGGCTGCCGGGTTTTTCTTGGAACCGACAATGCCATGTTTGTCCCGCCGGATATGTTTGCAGAGTGCGCGTTTCTCATGACGGTTGCAAGGATCCGCGCTGAAGATGTTTTACGGATGGCAATATCCGGAAACACGCTTGCCGGATGTGATGCCCCGGTTATTGCTGTTGGAAAACCGGCAAATCTTATAGTGTGCCGTGATAGCGGAGTGATGCGGTGGAGCCGTCATCCGCTCGCTACGGTTCTTACGCGTCTTGGCGCCGGCGCGATTGAGCAGGTGCGGGGGGCCGGTGCCGGCAGTCATGAGGAACCTTTTTATCTTTTAAAGAGATAGATACTCTTACAAATAAAGAGGTTAGTAGATGTTTTCCAAAATATTGTCATCCATTGACGGCTCAGATATTAGTATTCAGGCCTTTCGTCGTGCGGTCGACCTTGCCCGGCAGAACAAAGCCGAGCTGCATGTGATTTATGTTATTGAGTCAGGTCTGATTTCGCCCGGTCCGGTTGATACTTCATGGGAGCTCATTTACCAGCGGTTCGAGACCGAGGGGCGTGAGTTGATGGAAAAACTGAAAGAAGATGCAAAAGAGCATAATGTAACAGTTATTCCACATATGGAAGCCGGGCATGCCGGGGACACCATCATAAAAACAGCTGAGAAGTTTGGCTGTGATCTTATTATTCTCGGATCTCTTGGCAAAAGCAAACTCGATCGCCTGCTGCTTGGCAGTGTGTCGTCGTATGTGGTAAACTATGCCAAAACCAACATTATGATTGTCAGGGACTAATCTTTTTTTTCGCGCGTTTGCCATCCGGCACAGGTCATAATGGTAATTTTTACCCGTGTCAATGTCACGCTTATTTACCGGCAGGCCTCCAAAATATACACAGATATTTCAAGCACCGTAATCCGGTGAATCTGAAATTTCAGAATTACGGTAATATAGTGAGGTATATTATGACGGAAATGCTTGCAAAAGATTACATGACCAAGGATGTTGTAACGGTTGAGATACCCTCTTCCCGCGACGACGTCCTGCGTATTTTAAAACGAACGGGTATCAGCGGCGTGCCGGTAGTGAAAAGCCCGGAGAAGAAACTGCTGGGTATTGTTACCCGTAAGGATATTCTGAGAAAACCCGAAGAGACCCAGATAGCTCTTCTGATGAGTTCGGAACCGTTGACGATTTCTCCGGATACGACACTCGCCGATGCTGCCCAGCTGATTACGGAGATGAATGTCCGTCGACTGCCGGTAATCGACAAGGACAATCTTGTTGGTCTGCTGAGCGTCTCTGATTTAATAAGTGCTGTCGCAAAGACAAAAGATATGCGTGAAATTCACGGATCTTTTGTCAGCAGAAAAACATTTTCACTCTGGGAAGAAACTCCTCTGCCGGTTGTCGGCCGGATAATGGAGCTTGCCAGAGTTGACGCCATGCCGATTCTGAACTCAGATAATATTCTGACCGGCATAATCTCGGAACGGGACCTTATCCGCTGTTCTCATATTGAAGATGATGTTCAGACGAGTGATTTCTCCACCGGAACCGATGACGATGAGTGGACATGGGAAAGTATCCGTGACAATCATACGATAACATACGGAATTTCAAAGGTTGAACTTCCTGACCGTCCGGTAAAGGAGGTTATGATTACCAAAGTAATATCGGTGCCGAATAATGCAGAAGTAAGCGATTGTGCGCTGAAAATGAAACGGGGACGGGTTGATCAGATGCCTATTATTGATAATGACAATCTGCTGGCCGGCATGCTGTTTGATCGCGATCTTATCCGCGCACTCTACGAATAACTACATATAAGCACGCAGGTATTGCCGCCCTGTCTGCTGAAGGTATTCTCTTTATTTTTTTATCCCCTATAACAAGGTATATTAGTGCAGTAAACCTATTTTGTAATATGTCTAAACCAATACTCTACGATTTCTTTGCAACGTGGTGCGGCCCGTGCCGTCTTCAGACTCCTATCGTTCACAAACTCGCTGAAAAGCTGGGTGAGAAGGTTGAGTTCCGCATGGTTGATGTTGATCAGGACGGCCCGCTTGCAAGTAAATACTCGATTAGTGTTGTTCCGACGCTGGTTATCGAGAAGGACGGAAAAATTATCCACCGCCGCGAGGGTGTTACTGATGCGGCAACGCTTGAGAGTCTTCTCGCACCCCTGTATTGAGCAGAACAGAAACAATCTTTTTTTATGCTTTTTCATACACACCCCTCTATTTTAAATCATCAGAAACCCATTTTTATGATTAGCATAACATACCTTTTAAAAAATTATAGGTATTGCTAATAGTGTATAATTATATCATATTTTTTAAGAG
>CAZAWD010000036.1:0-8526 GCA_964488725.1 uncultured Methanomicrobiales archaeon
GTGCGGATGTTGGTTGAGAGAATCCCGATATCCTCTACGTATCCTTCGGTTTTCCCTACCGCTATATTATCTCCGACGCTGATGGGCCGCTCGAACATGAGCAGCACCCCTGCTACAAAATTAGAAAGAGTGTTCTGGCTGGCAAATCCAAGAGCAACAGCTACCACTCCTCCCGCTACGAGAAGGCCGGAGAAGTCGATGTGCAGTTGCGGACTCGCGACAAGAAATCCCAGGAAGTATATAATCCACTTTTCAATTTTAACAAGGGATGCTATGTTTGTCTGTTCAACTTTACCGGCGAGAACACGCCGGATGACATTGGCAATGCTTCTTGCAATAATATAGGTAATTATCGCGATGATAATGACTGCAAGAATGTTGCCGATGGTTATTTCGCCGTAGACAATAATATCAAGGAGTCCGCCGTTGCCGGTATCGCCCGTTGCAAGGAAATTACTGAGGGCTTCCTGTAAAGATACATTTTCTGCCATCAGCTAAGCCCCATATCCATGGTGAACTCTTTGTCGATAAGCATGCCGTGAATATTATAAAATGCGCTTGTCTTGCGCTGTTCAAAGACCTGTGTGCATTTAGTCATGCCGCGGGTAAGCGGCTGGTCAATTCCGGAAACCACGGCAACGCCCGGGGAGGTGATTGTCATTACCGCACAGGCAGCAACGGCGACCTCATCATAGTAAAGTTCCAGACCTTTCTGATAGATTACGATACGACCGACGCTCACCCATGCATCGGATTTATTTTTTATTTCAACTCTGAGCATGCCTTCAATATGATTTTTAAGAAGCGGCGGGTCGGCATACACTTCGCTTTGGGCAATGCGGGTGATAACGCCACGGGTTGCCGCACCGTAAAGAGAATATTTCGGATGGGTAAAGGTGACGATGTCCAGCAGATCCCGTTTCCCATTTTGTGTTTCAAGAAATATTCCTATCTCCAGAGGGATAGTGAGAAAGATAATGGTTGTGCCGTCCGGTTCAATTTTTATTTCATTGAATTGAATCTCAAGAAAATCGGTTACATTTTCCGGGAGGTTGAGGGGTTCAATCGGTTGAATGAGGTATCTTCCGTTTTTAACGGCGACGTCTGCTTCATACATCCAGTCAGCGATGGCACGATGGTAGTGGTACATGCCGTTTTTTTCGTTAAAAGATATGGTCAGGCCGTCATAGTTTATCACGTAGTCGAAGTTGAATTTCCCATAGGAGAAGGAAGGCTGGGTGCCGGGGTCACGTTTGCTATAGGAAAGCGGGTTTCTGATACGCTGGGTTCGGGTGATGAGTCGCACGGGCATAGGTTGTTGGTTATGGATATTGGGCGGGATGAGTATTAGTGTTTTTTACCCGGGTGTGTTCAGGTATGGTAATATCTGCATCTGTCTTTCAGGCACTCATGATTTAGGGGTGAGAATCTGCAATGAATTTTTTCAGGTATCTCCATTATAATTCCCAGATGTTCTTTTATTAGTTCTGCGGTTACTTTGATGGCAGTAAACGAGTCACGTTTGCAGCAGCGCGGCCCTCCCATATCCGATATCGCCGAGAGACATTTTGCGGTGAGTTTCATTCCAAGCGCCCATTCATCTCCGGAGAGCGGGGTGGTGCCAAGAATGACCGATAAAAAAATTCCGGCTGATCCCGCGGCGCCGCATGAGCCGGCCATTCCGCAGAACCCGCCGGGAATCATTTTTCCGCGATGTTCTATGGCGGTCAGCGCTATGGGCAGGTTTACGTTTCCTCCGGCGTTTGCATACGCCGCGGCAAGGGCCGAGCCGACCAGCACATGATGTTCGGGTCCGTGCATGTGAACCGCGGCCGACTGCATCATTTCATCTGCTATCTCTATCGGATTTTTCGAGTGTGTGTTCAGGGCGATGTATCTGATGACGGAAAAGGCGGGCCGCGCGTGGCACTCGTCACAGATATAATGGCCGTTTTCGCATACGGCATTGTTTTCAAACTCTTTTCCGCATACTGCGCAGTGCATGTGTTCTGCGTTTTTAAGGTATTTCAGGGGCGCGCCGCAGATTAGGCAGCCGCCGGTTTCATGGGTGTGTGTGGGTTCCATAGGAATGGGTTATTTCTTTTTTTCGTCGTCTTTTGGGACGATTTTTATATTGCTGCAGCAGCATCCGCAACTGCATTCCTCGTTGACAAGGGCTTTTTTCATGCGTTTTAGTAATGATGGTTTTTTCTCTTCGGTCATTTTTGTTCACTTCCGGTTTTACGGGTTCTGAATTCGTTCAGCACGGCGCGGTCGGCGTTTGCGGTCGGCAGGCCGCGGCATAAGCAGATGAGGGCGCGGTATAAGTCAGGACAGCTGCTGATGAAGGCGTCACTGATTTTGCAGTAAGTCCACTGGGCCTGTTTTCTGACCTGAATTATTCCGGCCGTCCGCAGTATGGCGGTGTGGCGTGAGGCGTTCGGCTGGGAAAGGGAAAGTCCTCCTTCAATTTCGCACATGCACAGCTCGGTGTCCAGAAGGAGTGCGAGGATGCGCAGGCGGGTGGTGTCGCCGAGGGCTTTAAAGAGTTGTTCGGCGTCAGCAGCCATGATCGCAGCCTTCGATGCAGCAGCATCCGCACTGTTTTGGTTCAAGGATGTCGTCTTTGACATTTAGAATCTGTTTAATTTCATCTGTTGACGGGTATCTGCCGGAGATCATTACAAAATCATTTACCAATACAAGGGGGAGGGCACTTCTTCCCTTGGTTTTTAAAAGACGGAGGGCTGTTTCATTTTCAGTTTTTGCGACAGATGTCCGCCTCAGGACAATTCCTATCTCTGATAATTTGGTGATGATCTCATTTATCCGGCGATGCTCTGAGGATGTAGTGTCGGGGGCGTCCGGTTCGATAATGATCATATTTATTGTCATACTCATGGTTTGTTATATTCGTATATTTGTATGTAATTATATATCTATCTGATTGTTTTATTTTTTCTCAGAAACCATCTCAAGAAGGTCTTCGCCGTCTTCCACATCTTTGAGCCTTTTTTCTCCGATAACCAGCGTCTTGCCTATCTTTTTTTCTTTACTATAATCTGTTACTACGCACAATGAATGGGTGCCTGAGATCTGGGAGATGTTGCCCAGAAGCTCGGCCCGCTGGACGGTTTTCTGCGGAGAGCCGTAACAGGTCAGGATGGTTTCATTTTCAAATACCGCGAAGGCATGAAACGGTGCGCGCCGCAGTTCGTGAATATTAATGCCGATGGAGCGCAGATGGTCTTCGGGGTTTATGGTTTTTTCTCCTTCGGTGTGTGCCGAGGGCAGGGAGGCGGGAACCCGCTCTTCTTCTACCGGGGTGTAATGTAAGAGGTCGATGGGCATGACGATATCGTCATTAAAATATTCTTCGAGACGCATGGCCATGTCAAGGGTGGTGCCCATGCCACTTTCGTATTTGCTGACGGTCCGCCGGGATACGCCAAGGGCGTGTGCCAGATCGCCCAGTGACATGGATAAATTTTCTCTGAGTTCCCGTAGACGGTCCGCGTCAATATTTACATACAGGCCGCCCGGTGATGCATAGACCAATGGAAGTTCTCCTTCTGCCAGATAATCATACAGCGTAGCAGATGAAATTGCATTAATGCCGTAGCGGAGGTATATGGCGCCGCGTTCGAGGGAGATGTCGCGGGCGCGCTCGCCGATGATGAGCGGGACGGCGTGGAGGTGACGGGCGATTTTGTCGAGGTCCCATGCAATGTATTCGTTGACGCTGTCGATCTGGGAAACGACTTTGATAACGAGCAGGGTATCTCCGTTCGATGTCATCAGGTCGAAGCTCCGCGGGCGGATTTCACACCGTTCGGAGACGTTGTATCCTGTCATGAGCAGGATGCTGACCACATTTTGGAGAAGTCTGTCGTTGGACATATGGTATAGTTGTAATTGTATTATAGTTCTATAAATATATGTTTATCTGAATAAAATATTCGTACCTGTTTAGCCCCTCCCATTTCATAGGGGGTGAACAGTTGCGACTATTCTTCGTTTTTTATGTGATAGGTGGTGTCTGCCGGTCCGGGCAAAGCAGCGGATACACTTGGAACTGCTTATCTCTATTATCCGTGGCCGGGCGTTACCATTTTTTCCCTTTTTGTACGAATCTGATAATTTTTTCACGCGGACCTTTCAGCAGAAAAACATACAGTGCTGAGGTACATATCGGCATAAGATATCCTGCTATTGGATATATTCCGCTGCCATTAACAAGGAGGTTAAAAATTCCGTGATAGGTTGATGCGCAGGCGAGAACTCCGACCAGTCCGATTATTGCAGTAACCTTTGTTGATGAAATCATATAAAGGCCGAGCGCCACAAATAATGTGGTCAGGCAGTGCATGACGCCGGTTGCAAATCCGCGGATAAGGATAAATCCGATATCTGACGCGCCATACGTAAACAGGTATCCGATATTTTCAATTGTTGCAAACCCCACTCCTACCCCCACAGCTATGTATAACAACACCTCCGGTTCCTGTTTTGCAATAAATAATAATACCACAATCGGCAGGGCTTTTAGAATCTCCTCTACAATTGGTGCGATGTACAGTGCAGTCTGAAGCCCGTTGTAACCTGCCAGATATGCAAATAATGAGTTGAAAAATCCTGCCGTCACGCATGCAAACATTCCAAAGATGAGGAGGCTCACGAGAAGTTTTAACCGTTTTTCCCGCATAATAACAAACATCAGAGCCATCGGAGCTACAATGCAGATAAATATATTTAGGGATTCTGACATTTTTCATCTCCAAGGACTGCTAACGGGACATACATAAGCGGCACTGCTATAAGCAGAATTTCAGTGAGGGTAAACAGGATGTTCGAACTGGTAACCGCAGGGAGCAGCCATATCCCGGCAACTGTTACGTGTATTGTTACCCATAGATGAAATGCTTTCATCTTTCTTTCGGGGCTGTTTTTTTTAGATGGAATGGTAAGCAGGCGGACTGCCAGATACATTGTCGGTGCCAGTACGCCGGTATATATGAATGCGGCAACAATTCCCGTTCCCTGAATGAATGCAAAAATTCCAAGAAACAGTATAAATATCCAGGCGATGTATGGGAGGATACTACGTCTTTTCGTTGCAGGGGTGTTGCTGAATAGAAGTTCATATTCAATGGCGAGAAGGAAAATAAATATTCCCACATAGGGAATATCCGAGATTGTAAATCCGCCGAATGTGTAAAAGCCCCGGACCAGATAGTGAAGAGACCAGTATAGCTCACCTAAGAGATAACAGATTAGGGAAAATAGGAGAATCCGGTAGGTCATGCTTTTCGGGTTTTTCAAAACACAAAATAAACCCATTAGGCAGGCAACGCATATGCCAATAATCTGTACTATATTAAGCCAGATTTGACTATATCCTCCCTCCAGTATCGCGTCGGCTATAAATATGGCAAGACAAACCACAAATGTCGCGATTGCAATAGTAAAATATTTTTTTGAAGGGTGCATGTTTCTGATATTTTATGTGATAATCCGGGTCATTTATATTATCTTTTAATGTCGGTTGCGTTTCGGATCTCAATTTCTTCCATCTCATCAAGAAATGGCAGAAGACATTTCAGATATCTGCGCGACCCCGTCGGGGTGTCCAGCACTCCTTCTTCCAGTATCTCTGCAGAAAGCGGCTGTTCGTTTAGCATCTGTTCAACATTTGCTGCGGGTCCGGCAATCTGTTTCATCTGTCGCTGCATATTTTTCATCCAGTCTTCAATCTCCAGAAATGGCCGGAAATCTATGTCTGTCATGCGATATTTTTCAACATCCGCGGCGACGGTTGAAGTGGCTGCAATCTCTGCATCCATATACAAATAAATATTTATTCGTTCACGCTGCCGAATCTCGCGCAATGTTAAAATATTTATTGTACTCCCAATATCGGGTAGCTTGCTCATACCTATTTGTTTGATTTATCCAGTAAATAATTCTATGTTCTATGCAAGTATCTGTAGTGAGCCGGTCGGTCCGACTACAATCTCACGCATGCCCGAATAGGTTTCTGCCGTTCCGGTAACACGCACCAGATTTCCGGTGGAATAATAAATGTCTGCAGCTCCCCCTTCGACAAATACGGTGACGCCTGAGACATTTAAAAGTACATGCCCGCCGCTTGCGGTAATTTTTGAGGATGTAATTACCCCCTCTAAAACTACCCGCGTATCATCCGGAGTCTCCGGGGTGTAGGGGACCGCTCCTCCGTCAGGCATAAATAAAACTGTTCCGGCATAGAGTAGAAATAAACCAATGGTTGTTCCGATAAGAATGAGCGCGGCATATCGTTCCGGCCGGGTTAGCATGAATCTCTATTGGTTTTCCATCCAGATGAACTCTTTTATCTGCCTTCAATGCCGTAAATTGTTTAGATTGCTACAAACCTTTAAGGAGGTATCTGCACTTTAGTTTTACTACTAACGAACATTCCAAGAAACATATATATACTAATACGTTGATTATAATGTATGCAAAGAACAAACATGCCCCAATCATGCATAACCATCCTCCATCGGTTGGAAAGTACAGGATTTCAGACACACAAGGATCTTGTTCTTGGAACGGGGCTTGCACCGCGTACTGTCCGGTATGCTCTGCGCCGCCTGAAAGAGAACGGTCTTGTCATTGAAAAATTTAACTTCCGTGATGCACGCCAGGCTCTTTACTATCCGAATGTTGCAGCAGTCAGCACCCGCGCTTTAGTGTAAGCACTGTTTCACTCCCCTCTCCCCCCCCCCCAATTCCCGTTTTTCGGTGAAGTTGGCTGACGGTGCGGAGATGTCGTGCACGCCTGAAAATAAATCTGTCCATATCTTATGGGAAGCATCCGTTTGTTTTCCTCCCATAGGGACTGGACCTGTTTATTTTTTCTGATTGGTCTTTTTTCTGACGCGTTCTTATAGTAAAGACAGCATAGATTATTTTCATAGCAAGACCAATAATTACAGTGATGTACGCAAAACGTCTTGACAATTTACCTCCTTATTTATTCGCGAGAATTGACGCGATTAAATCACAAAAACGTGCGGAAGGCGTTGATTTAATAGATCTCGGTGTTGGCGACCCCGACCTTCCAACTCCTGCGCATATTGTTGATGCGTTGTGCGAAGCGGCGCGTGATCCGGTGAATCACCATTATCCGGATTATCTTGGAATGGCTGACTACCGCAAAGCGGTTGCTCTCTGGTATAACCGCCGGTTTGGCGTGGTTCTCGACCCCGGCAGTGAGATTCTGGCTCTCATCGGCTCAAAAGAAGGCATTGCCCACATCCCCGAGGCCTTTGTAAATCCGGGCGATTATGTACTGGCCTCTGATCCCGGCTACCCGGTTTATAAAACATCCACCCTTTTTGCCGAGGGAAAATGTTACCTTATGCCGCTTTTAGAGGAGCATACCTACCTCCCCGACTACGACGCCATCCCCAAAGATGTCCTCAGAAATACCCGGCTCATGTTCATTGGCTATCCAAACAACCCGACAGGCGCGGTCGCTTCGATGAAATTTTTTGATGAGACCGTTGAGTTTGCAAAAAATAATGACATCATCGTTGTTCATGATAACGCTTACTCTGAAATATCATTTGACGGCTATCGTGCGCCGTCATTTTTACAGGCATCCGGAGCAATGGACATTGGTATCGAAACCCACTCTCTTTCAAAAACCTACAACATGACCGGCTGGCGTATCGGGATGGCCTGTGGAAACAAAGACCTCATCGGTGCTTTCGGGCGGGTAAAAACCAATATCGATTCCGGTGTCTTCGATGCGGTTCAGCGCGCGGCTATCGTTGCCCTTACCGGCCCGCAGGACTGTGTAAAACAGGCATGTGCAATTTATCAGGAACGTCGTGACGCACTTGTTACCGGTCTGCGGTCGCTTGGATTTGATGTTTCTACTCCGAAAGCGAGTTTCTATGTTTGGATGAAAGTTAAGGACTCCGCATCCTTCACTGAAAAAATGATAAATGAAGCAGGTATTGTAGTTACCCCGGGCAATGGATTCGGGCCGAACGGCGAGGGGTATGTCCGCTTTGCTATTACCCGCCCCGTTTCCCGTATCAATGAAGCGATTGCCCGCATGAAAGAATGTGGCATCAGAGGAACCTAAGATGCAGCTTACGCTCCCCTCTTCCCTTTCTATCCGGGATGGTCATCTTTTCTGTGGCGGCGCCGACTGCGTTGCGCTTGCAGAAAAATTCGGCACTCCGCTCTACGTCACCGACGAACAGCATATCATTGCAAACTACCGCCGTTATGAAGCTGCACTCAAGAAATATACTGACAAGGTCCAGGTCCTTTATGCGGCAAAAGCAAACGAAAATCCGGTCATCATACAGACACTTGCCCGTGAGGGGGCAGGCGCTGATATCTTCTCCCTTGGAGAAATGCGCGCTGCACGTGAAGCAGGTATGCCGGCCGATAAACTTCTGTTTAACGGCAGTTCCAAAACTCAGTCAGATCTTCGCTCTGCAATTGCAGCCGGCATTAAGATATCTG
>CAZAWD010000037.1:0-8500 GCA_964488725.1 uncultured Methanomicrobiales archaeon
ATAGCAGGCACCGGATCAAACAATACCGACGAAGCCCTCGTTATGACCCGCGCCGCCAAACTTGCCGGTGCCGACGCTGTTCTTCTCATCAGCCCCTATTACAACAAACCAAACCGGTCCGGCCTTTTAAAACACTACAAACTGGTCGCCGACGTGGGTCTGCCGGTCATCGTTTACAACATCCCCGGACGAACCGGCCAGAATCTTCCTCCCGACCTTATTCTTGAAATGGCACGCACCATCCCCAACATCGTCGGTGTAAAAGAAGCCAGCGGTAATATCAACCAGATGATGACCATCATCGACGGTATCAAAACCCTCGACCGTGACCTGCCGTTTATTCTCAGCTCCGGTGACGATTCACTCACGCTGCCGGTTCTTTCCGTTGGCGGCGAAGGCGTTATCTCAGTCACCGCCAATATCGAACCGGCCCGTATGGTTGAAATGTACAACCGGTTCCGCAAATGCGATACTGCCGGCGCGATTGCCATGCACTACGAATTGATGGAACTCTCAAAAGCACTGTTTATGGAAGTTAATCCGGTGCCGGTTAAACGTGCCGCTGAACTGCGCGGCCTTATCTCAAGCGGGAATGTTCGACTGCCGCTTGACTCGCTGAGTCCTGAACTTACTGAAAAACTCCGGGAGGTCTTATCTCATTATGACTAAAACAAAAGTAATCATCTGCGGTGCGCTCGGACGTATGGGCACAACTATTGCAAACATGGTCCTTGAACACCCCGATCTGGAACTTGTCGGCGGCGTGGATATCAGAGAAGGAACCCTGCATGGGAAACCGGTTGTATCTTCCGACCGGCTTGCCGGTTTCCTTGATCTCGTAAAACCCGATGTCATGATTGATTTTACCATCGCCGCGGCGACAATGGTAAACGCAAAAATTGCCGCGGCCCACCATGTGGCTCTGGTAATCGGCACAACCGGTTTCACGCCGGAACAGGATGCCGAACTCACGGAAGCAGTTAAAAATGTAGCCGTTGTAAAAACAACAAATTTCAGTGTCGGGGTGAACATTTTCTGGGAACTCGTTCGCGACGCCGCACGCCGTCTGGGAGATTATGACATCGAAGTAATTGAAGCTCATCATCGCCATAAAAAGGATGCACCAAGCGGTACCGCAAAAACAATACTCAAAATACTTGAAGAAGAGACCGGAAAAACAGAGGAAATGTATGGAAGGGTCGGCATGACCGAACGTAAAGACGAAATCGGTGTGCATGTTGTCCGCGGCGGCGATATTGTGGGTGACCATACGGTCCAGTTCCATCAAAACTACGAAACCATTGAACTTACCCACCGGGCATATGACCGTGCGGTATTTGCCCGCGGCGCGGTGCGTGCAGCCGCATGGGTGCCGCAGGCCGCCCCCGGCCTTTACACAATGAAAGAGGTTCTGAACCTATAAATAGAAACCTATATTCACGTGAAGTGAGATATAATTATAGATAACACGAGGTAAAATAATATGCCAGCAGTAGTAGATAAATCAAAGTGTACCGGATGCACAACCTGTGTGGATATCTGTCCATCGGCCGCAATTGAACTGGATAATGACGAAAAAGCACATGTTGATGCAAGTGCATGCGTTGACTGTGAAACCTGTGTGGATGAGTGCCCCGAAAGCGCCATTCACATGGAATAAAAAACCGGTATTCATTCCCCTGACAATTTTGTACGGGCGAATACTACCCAGACTCACTTTTTTATTGCAGAATTGTGTAATGCCGGGCTACCTTTTTTCCGGCCCTAAAAAAAAAACAGTTCACCCCCGAAAAACCGGGGAATGAGCATTTACCTGTGATATTATGTTGTCTTTGACTTTTTATGGACAATCGTTGCCGCAATAAATATTATAAGCAGCGCGGCAAAAATTCCGATTATCAGTGCAGCAATTGCACCGGCCGTGCTGTCACCCAACGCATAATCAGGCATGGGTGCGTTCCATTGAACCGGATCATTAGCCTCACCTGCAATTTCATCGCCGGTTGCCGGCGCAAAAATATCCTTGTGCCCTTCATTTACCAGAAATGTACTGTCAAGACCATCCGGATTTGACGAAGCAAAGAACACCGCGCCGACACCGATAACCAGTGCAGCAATAAGACCGACCGCGAGGAATTTTTTCAGCGATACCCCGGCTTTATCGGTATTTCCCGTAAGCTCAGGACGAACGGTAAATATAAGCGTTATCACAATACCCGTAATAATGCCTTCAATAACACCGATAATCGCATGATAAACAAACATCGTCGGCAGCCCCACCCCGATCGGCACTGCACCGACCAGCGCAATCTCAAGCGCACAACAGCACGCCGCAACTACACAGGCAACCCATCCGGCAATCCCGGCAGAAACAGCGAACGGTATCTTCTTTTTCATAAAGCTGTATGAATAGAACCCGACAAATCCTGCTATCGCCCCCATATTAATGATATTTGCACCGAGAGCCAGCACACCGCCGTCTCCAAAAATCAGTGCCTGAATTACCAGAACAATTGCAAGAATAAAAATCGCAGCAAACGGTGAGCCTAACACAATTGCGGCCAGCGCACCGCCGACCAGATGGCCGGAAACACCAAAACCGGTCGGGAGATTGAAAGCCTGCAATGCAAAAATACCGGCTGCAATCACTGCAAGAATAACTATTTTGGATTCATCAAGATTTTTACGTGCCCAATTAATGGAAAACACCACCAGGAGCAGAGCGATCACACAAAATACGATGCCAATGGCAACGCCATACGGCGAATATCCAAAAATGAAATCAGGGATGTGCATTTTTTAGAACACCTACACTATTAAATTATACGTTTCATGTATTAAGTATTACGATTATACCTTGTCAAAAATAATCGTAACATTATTGAAAATACATATCATAGACTCCTCTCCTAAAAATAGAATTATAACCGGCCTGCTGCTTCAACGCTTCTTTGGCGGATGTTTTTTCGACATTGACGGCAGATCCAGCATATACTTCCCATCATCTCCCATTCCGATAATAATATCCTGACTCTCTGCCAGCCGCTCAAGATTCAGTTCATACTTCCCCTTCCCCACAATCCGCACACTCTCCACCCGTTCAAGAATATCTGTAGGGCGGGAAGCCGGTCCTTCCCGCTTCACCTCCAGCACCTCTTCTTTTGTCTCTTCTGCAATTTTTTCGATTGATTTCTCCTCTAACACGTCCGCATGTTTCATCCGGTCACTAACGTAGAGAAACTTTTTTCCACCACAACTCGGACATCCGCGGAGAATCTCAACCGACCCGTCGCGGAACTCGCGTCCGCATTTAGTACATTTATGTGGCATAAATTATTGTGCGGCTGAAGCCCATGCAATTAATCTGTCTTTCTCACGCGACAACATCTTCAGCTGATCGACGGGGCCAATCACCATCAAACGCGACTCATGACTTTTCTTACCAAAGAGCTTCCCGAATATTTTCTTCTCTTCAGTTGCCGCCGGATACGTCTCGATTTCAATACCGGAAAACGCCCCGGGTGAAATCTCCATCATCGTAGCCTCAAGAAGCGTTCCCTGCTCCTCCGGCGTCAGCCCGCGTTCCAGAACAACAACGCATCCCTGATGGACATCATCCAGAATCAGCCGTATCTTCTCATACGACGTCATCTTAGATAACCGGTCTGCCGACAGCATATCAATCTGAACACCCTGAATCATGTCAGATCACCTGAAAACCTCTGATATTTTAGTATACAGAGCATCCATATTATTGCCTTCAAGCCCCGATATCTCAATTACCGGGTGCTGCGGGAACGCACTTTTAATTCTCTGCGGTGCTGCGTCGGGCAGATCAATCTTGTTTGCAACAATAATAACCGGCAGTTTACGTGACTCAATAATACCGACCATCATAATATTGACATGCATAAACGGGTCCTGCGTACTATCAAGCACGTAAATAACGCCGTCAATATCCTCGCGCAGCCAGTGCATAGCTTCAGCAACGCCTTCTGTTGCCTCCCGTGCACGTGCAACAGCTTCATCCTGGTCCATACCATATTCCAGAAACTCATGATAATCAATCTTCGTTGTAACGCCCGGCGTATCAACAATATCAATCAGAAGTTTACTTCCGGAATCCGGATTAATTTCAACCCCTTCCTTTCTTCGCGCCCGCCGTGTTTCGTGGGGAACCTCGCTGACCGGACCGAGCGCTTCGCCGGTCACATCACGGACAATTCTGTTTGCAAGCGTTGTCTTTCCTGCATTTGGCGGGCCGTAAATGCCAACCCGCGACCGTTTCTTTCCAAACAGCTTTGTAAAAAAGCCTCTGATACGTGAGAATGCTGCCATAAATACACCTGAAATGGATCATGTAGTAGTTCAGTTCTTATAGCATATAAACCTGACCATGTGTTCTTCTGCCGGCCCTGTCCAAAATCATAACCATTTTAAAGTCAGACAGAGTATTATCTCATAGTCACCGGATTAAAAAAAAACTCCGGCACGACAGGCACGCATGAAAAAAATGTAATCAATAGCTGATACAACATGACAAACACAAACTTTCAGCCAAAAGGAAAGCGTAACTGCATTCTGGATATTGCAAGCCCGAACGTTATCTCAGTTCCCCCTACAATGAGCATCATTGAAGGCATATCAATTATGAGCTCCCATAACTTTCGCCGTCTTCCTATCACCGATCCCGGCACGAAAAAACTCCTCGGCATCGTCACTATAACCGATATAATCGATATGATGGGCGGAGGAAACCGATATAACCTTGTCAGTAAAAAGCACGGCGGCAACCTGTTATCTGCCTTAAACGACGAGATAAGAACCATTGCAACAGAAAATGTAACCTCACTTTCCCCGTCGGCCGGTATTAAAGAGGCTGCCCGGATGCTGATCTCCAGTGGTCACGGCAGTTTTCCTATCATAAACGCTGACACCACCCTTGCCGGCATTGTAACTGAATACGACATTATGAAAGTTCTGGCATCCAACGACTCAGGGCTCCTTGTAGGAGATGTCATGACAGAACACCCGCAGGTTATCACTCCTGATGTTCCTATCAGCAAAGTCACTAAAACAATGGTGACCCATGGTTTCCGCCGGCTGCCGGTTGTCAAAGACGGCCTCCTTATTGGTATCCTGACAGCAACCGACATCATGAAATATCTTGGCAGCGGCAGAGTATTTTCAGAAATGAAAACCGGAACGGTTGACGACATCCTGAATCTTCCTGCCCGCGATATAATGACAACCGCTGATATCCGCTGTGTCAGCTCTGACAGTTCGGCAAGTCTTGTTGCCCGATATATCGTTGAATTCGGAATTGGCGCATTCCCGGTTATGGATGAAAATAAACTTACCGGCATCGTCACCGAATTTGACCTGGTAAAAGCTTTGGTCCCCTGACAGCCCGGCTTTGCAGCCGGCTGATTCATGCATACACCCTGCAACACCTGAAACACAGAGCGGGCGATTTACAGGGTGTAGGTAAAAATAAGTCCGCCATCCATGGTTGCAGACCGTTACCTGCAACTGGTATTACATATCGAATATACAAATCCAAAGAGGTTCAAAAATGTCCCAGAAATTAACCGTAGAAGATGTAATGTCCAAACCAGTATCTATTGCCAAATCTGCTTTAATTCCGGAAGCACTTTCCAAGATGCTTGAAAACGGTATTGACCCGATTGTAGTCACGAATGATCGTGTGGTGGTCGGAACAGCAAGCCGCCGCACCATAGCTGAAAAAATGGGCAGCAAAAAAACCGGAAACATTCCCGCTTCCCAGATTCGTGTGGCAACAGTTACCCGTGAAGATTTTACCTCCGTATATCCGGATCAGGATGTTGAACTGCTGGTTCCCCTTCTGCAGAAATATAAAGTTGTCGTGGTCTGGGATGAAGAGCACCGTCTGATAGGCCAGGTTACCAAAGGCGATTTATTAAAAACCATGCAGCCGGTCGGAAAACTTGAGGACATGGTGGAAATTGCTCCCCGTATATCTCCTGACGATCGTGTTGTCCAGCTTCACCGCCGGATGGTAAATAATGGTGCCACGCGGTTTGTGGTAATGAACGAAAATAATGCCGTCGGTATTGTAACTGAAACGGATATCGCTAAAGTTCTCGTGAAAATGAAAAGCGAAATTGACAAACATTTCGAGAACGCACTGCGAAATGTTACCGCCGGCGACATTATGTCAGCACCGATAATATCAATGCAGGTAAATACACCTGTGAAAAATGTCGTTGATACTATGCTGGCGAAAAATATCAGTACCGTTCCAATCGCAGACGGCAAAAAGATTATCGGAATGATTACCAGAAAATCTCTGGTAAACTCACTCTGATTTTTTATTTTTTTTATTCGGGTAAAAAATAGAAAACGCCTTTAGTAGGCGTCACCGGTGGTCTCGGTCTCCTTCTGGAAACCGGCAAGCAGTTTTTTACAAACATCTCCGGGTTTACCGGTGCCGATAGCACGTCCGTCGATTTTTACAATCGGACAGAGTTCGGCTGCTGTTCCTGAGACAATAACCTCATCTGCGGTATAGAGGTCAAAGAGTCCCAGTTCGCAGACTTCGACCTTGATGCCGAGTTTTACCGCGACTTCAAGCAGCACCATCCGGGTAATACCTTTCAGATTGTTAATGGTCGGCGGGGTTAACAGCACACCGTTTTTCACCAGATAGATGTTGTCACCTGATCCTTCTGCCAGTTTTCCGGTCCGGTCAAGGAATATGGCTTCGTCGCCGCCCTTATAGTTTGCCTCAATCTTTCCGAGAATATTATTCAGATAGTTCAGTGACTTAATGTTTGGCGGCAGAGAATCAGGAGTGTTACGTCTGACACATACGGTAACCGCGCTCAGACCCGTTTCATACAGATCACCATACATCGCACCCCAGTTAACCGCGGCACACACAATTGTCGGTTTGTCACATTTGTGAGGGTCAAGACCCATACCGCCTTTTCCGCGGGAGATAATAGGGCGGATATACGCATCTTTCAGATTATTCTGACGCAGCGTGTTCTTAATAATTTCACTCATCTCGTCTTTGGTAATGCCGGCATCCAGATCGATTGCTTTTGCAGAATCAAAGAGACGGTCAACGTGCTCTTTCAGTCTGAATATTTTACCATTATATGCGCGGATACCCTCAAAGACTCCGTCCCCGTACAGGAAGCCATGATCGAAGATCGACACGCTGGCCTGGTCTTCAGGCACAAATTTTCCGTTGACATAAACTAACATAGCTATCTATATTAGCCGTTGGTAAATATAGGGTTTACTGCATCTATCATTAAGCAAAATACTTATGGGGGGAGACAGAGAAATGTAATGCACATATTACATGAAGAAAACTACATTTTACATCATTGCCGGCGTTCTTGCCATAGCCCTGATATTTCTCTTTTGCCTCTCTGTAGAATTAACCAACCCCTTCCTTATCGCCGCGGCTTTTATCGGAAGCGTTATAATTTTACTTATATTACGCAAACATGTTGACGGCGTCCTGACTGATGAACGCCAGACACTGATTGATATGCGTGCTTCTACGGCGACCATCCGCGCGGCAGCGGTTCTGTTTATCACCGTAAATCTTGCAACTGCGGTATATGTTTTCAGTGAATCATTTGGTTTTCATGCCTGGCTCAATCATTCTGCCGTCCCCCGGGCAGAATCTCTGGGACTCTACCCTCCGTTTGCTCACGCGCCGCCGTCCCAGATACCTATCTCGGATCTCGGAGGATTTGCGATTCTTCAGCTGATCCTGCTTGTTCTTACTGTCTTTATCTACGTTGGCGCACAGATACACTATACCCGTAAATACGGCGCGGTGGACGATGAAGAATAAAATTAAAGTTCATCGGGCAATGCATGATCTGACGCAGGATGCACTTGCCCAGGCGGTCGGGGTGACCCGTCAGACGATCATTGCAATTGAAAAAGGGAAATATGATCCGTCACTGGACCTTGCATTCAAGCTGTGCCGGTATTTTAATACGAAGATTGAAGATATTTTTATCTATAACGAAGATCAAAAATAATAAAAAGGTGAAAAATGAATAAATTGGTTTATATAATTACAGGAATTGCAGTATTGGTTCTGATTTTTTCTGCCGGATGTGTGCAGACTCAGGGCGACGTGCGAACAGCAGCAGACGGTGATAACGTAACTGTTGCGTATACGCTGACACTGGACGACGGTTCAGTGTATCAGACCACGGTGGGAAAAACACCATTGACGTTTGTTATCGGGTCCGGAAAAACGGTTACCGGCTTTAATAATGCCGTTATCGGAATGGCAGTCGGTGAAACCAAAACGGTTCATCTGACCCCGGACGAAGGCTACGGCAAACGTTCGCATGATCTGCTGAGCACCATGAATCTGTCCGATACGGAGCTTACCACGAATAAAACGGCCGCAGTCGGCGATGAGTATCTGGTAATTGTTCAGGCTTCGTCGGGATATGTTCAGATGGAAGCTGAGATTCTC
>CAZAWD010000038.1:0-8452 GCA_964488725.1 uncultured Methanomicrobiales archaeon
TCATCAACATCTTTGTAATCATTCTTGCGCTGATAATTCTCACCGCAAAAGACCGGAAAAAATATCTGCTCTGTATCCTGCCCCTGCTCCTCGGGTTAGCACAGATCCTTACCCGGGCCCTTCCGCCGGTACTCGATGATGTATATTTCGGCATCATCGGCGTAATCGCTCTCTACTTCGCATTCGCCTGCGCCTCGGAACGCATCAGCCTTCCGCTGGGAAACCTGCTGAAAGCAGATGTTGTTACAGACTTTAAGGCGGGCGGCTCGGTTCTCGGCTATCTGCTGTTTGGTCTGAGCACCGCTGTCTGGGCCGGCGTGTATCTCTTTGGTGTACCGACGGAGGCAGCGTTTGTGCTTGATGCGGTCTGCGGCATGATGCTGATTTTCTCCGGCGTGCTGCTGTGGGCGGTGGGCAAGATGCGGTTTACGCCTATTATGTTTATCTTAATGGGATTTTTGACGTTCATCGGTCAGTTCATGACAGGGCCGCTGTTCTATATTATAGGGGTGATGTTTATCGTGCTCGGTCTGTTTGCGGTGCTCCGCACTGAGTCCCGGATTCTGCCGGCGCTGATGCTGATTATCTACGGGGTTACCTACTTTATCGGGGTGGTGACGATTGGCGTGGCAATCATGCCGGTTGTTTCAGCGGTTCTGAATCTGCTGGTTGCCGCCATCGCGGTGTATCTGGCATTCGCGGTGTTTTCACAGCGGAAACTGCCCCTCTTCTAACTTTTTTCTGCCTCCTTCAGCAAATTCATATAACAAGAAATACCTGTATATATTGATAATGCTTAGAACCCTCAGCACCATACTGGTTATCCCGACCATACTTCTCTTCTGGCTGCACAGCATCACGCAGTCATTATTTCTTATGGGCTTTCTCGGCTATGACATCAACCGGAAAATAATCGCATATATTCTGGCAGCACTAATTCTCATTCATGCCGTCATCGGCATCATCCTCATGATTAAAAAACTCACCGTCAAAGGCAGAAAATATCTCCCCCTCAACAAAAGTCTCATCATCCAGACCGTGTCGGGAATCGGCGTTCTGGCAGTCATCTACTTCCACATAACTGCATTCAATGCCCTCTCACTATTGGGAGGGTTTGTGCTGCGCACGCCTGACCTCACCTTCTACCTTGTCAACACCCTCCTCGTTATACTCATCGGCCTGCACTGCGCTGTCGGCCTGCACAAACTCTGCATCTCCTTCGGGCTGGTTACCCGGGCAGACCAGCTCCAAAAAATAATTCCGGCAACCGCAATCATAGCATGTACCCCGGCCGTCATAAGCATAATTGCCTTCTCCATATATTACATCCCTGCCATAACGGGAGCCGTATTATGAAAAACATACTCGTCGTCGGAAACGGCCTGGCCGGTATGTCGGCCGCGATTCATCTGGCCGAACTCGGCTCACATGTCACCCTCATATCAAAACTAAGCCCCGACCGCTCCCAGTCTGTCATGGCAGCAGGCGGCATAAATGCGGCCCTGAACACCAAATCAGAAGAGGACTCGCCCGGCCTTCACGCTCAGGACACCCTGCGTGCCGGCGCATTCCTCGCCGACGAACAGGCCGCTCTGGGCATGACCGCCGCCGCCCCGGAGCTGATACGCGACCTTGCGGCCCGCGGCGTTGTCTTCAGCCGGGACCCGGACGGAGAAATCGACCTCCGTTCATTCGGCGGCCAGAAAAAGAAGCGAACCGCATTTGCAAAATCAGGCATCGGCCGCCAGCTCGTCTGCGGCATCTCCGGCGAACTGCGAAGACACATCGCATCAAAACGCATAACCGCCCGCGAAAACCTCAGCTTCATCTCACTGATACTAAACCGCGGCCAATGCTGCGGCATCACCGCAGAAGACACCATAACCAACCGCCTCATCACCATCCAGGCCGACGCGGTTATCCTCGCATCCGGCGGACTGGGCGGCCTGTTTGGAAAACACACCGGCTCACAGATGAGTGACGGAAGCGTGTCTGCTGCCGTGTTCCGGCAGGGAGTGATGATGGCAAACCTTGAGATGATTCAGTATCACCCGACCACCATCGAAACCCCGGCAAAACGCATGCTCATCTCCGAAGCCGCACGGGGCGAAGGAGGAAGGCTGTTTACCTTCAAAGACGGGAAACGCTGGTACTTTATGGAAGAGTGGTTTCCCGAAGGCAAAAATCTCATGCCGCGTGACGTTGTTTCGCGGGCCATCTATAAAGTCTGTCACACCATCGGCCTTGGCATCGACGGCCAAAACAAAGTCGGCCTTGAACTGGAACATCTCAGTGATGATGTGGTGTATAACCGGCTCAAAGAAGTTACGGCGCTGTGCAGAACATATCTGAGAATTGACCCGAAGGAGACGTATATTCCGGTCTATCCGGGAATTCACTATTTCATGGGCGGGATTTATGTTGACCGGCAGCACCGCACCTCTGTTAAAGGCGTCTATGCGGCCGGCGAATGTGCCTGCCAGTATCACGGTGCCAACCGGCTGGGCGGGAACTCAACACTCGGCGCAATTTACGGCGGGAGGATAGCCGCAGAGACCGCATATGCCGAAGCATGCCCGGCGGCGGAGTTTGAGGCAGCGGCGGCGGCCGAAATCGAAGCGGTGCAGAAGCAGATTCTGACTCATGCGGCAGGCGAACCCTGTCCGGTGATCAGAAAAGAGCTTCAGGCGGTTATGAACGAGAGCCTCGGCATTATCCGCTGCGGCGATGAGATGGACGCGGGTCTTATGCGCATTCAGGAACTGAAAGCACGAAAAATTCAGGCATCCCCCGCTCACCTCTCCGAAGCTCTGGCGCTTGATAATATGATTCTGCTTGCACAGGCCGTAATGCAGAGCGCCCGGGAGCGGAAAGAGAGCAGAGGGGCACATGCACGCACGGATTATCCGGAGACCGATGCGGCGTTTCAAAAAACGGCGGCGGCTTTTTTCGACGGCCGTGAGGTCAGTATCGGGTTTGAAGAGATCGGGAGGGAGTTTCCATGAAAGGCATTTTAAACGTGCTGCGAAGGAACGGATATGCGGAGTTTGAGTTTGATGCGGATGAGAATATCTCTGTTTCCGGTCTGCTGGAAGAGATTAATTCCCGCTCCCCGCTTCTCAACCGTGCAGGGGAAGCGGAACCGCCGATTGAATGGGAGTGCAGCTGCGGCCAGACGGCCTGCGGGGCATGTGCGATGGTTATTAACGGTGTTCCGTCTCTTGCCTGCGGCCGGTTCCTGCGAGAGACCGGCCCGAAGGTGACGCTTGAGCCGCTGAGTAAGTTCCCCTGCATTGCGGATCTCCGGGTTGACCGGAGTGCGATGTATTCTTCGCTTGAGGAGCTGAAGATCTGGGTTTCTCCCGCAAAGGAGGGAGCAAAGACGGGCAATGCCGAGAATCTCTATACCTCGGCGGGTTGTATTATGTGCGGGTGCTGTCTTGAGGTCTGCCCGAATTACAGCGGGAAAGACAAATTTTTCGGGGCGGCGGGGATGAATGCATCGTACCGGACGGTGAATCAGACCGCCGATACGGCTGTCTGTGCCGACCATCTGAAGCTTGCGGAGAAGCACGGGATGGGCGGGTGTTCCAAGTCGCTGTCCTGTGAGCGGGTCTGCCCGGCAAAGATTCCACTTTCAATGACGGTGTCACAGCTGAGTAAACAGTATCTTATCAGCAGACTGCCGTGGAAGAGGTAGGTATTCCACCTCATATCCTAAGATATTCTTATATACAACCCCGCAGATAATAATACACTATAGACGAAATTCAAAAAACAGAACTGAGAAACTATACCCAGGCGGCCGGTTTCTTTGTTATCGCTACTGCATCCCTCTTCGGGATTCCAACGCTGCTTTTCAAGGTCACTGCAGGCATAACAGAATCGGCCGCTGTTCTTCCACAGATTACCGGTCTGCTCCTGATTCTTCTGGGAATTATTCTGATTGTCTGTAAAAACCGTGATCTTACGGCTATCACATTCCTGATGATTGGAATGCTCTATTCGTTCCATGCTTTTCTCGGAGATCCCTCAATCAAAGCATGGGCCGTCGGGGTGTTTCTTCTGGTTCTTACCGGTATTATCCTCACCTCAAAAGACAAAAAGAAGTATCTGCTCTTCCTGATTCCCGGATTCATTAGTCTGCGTATGCTGATCCACTCGTTTTTCGGCGCCAGCTCACCCGCCGCTCTGATTCTTTTTTTGATCACAGCCATCATTCCGCTTTATTATGCGTTTGCCTGTGCCTCGGAGCGCATCACACTTCCGGGCGGGGCACTTCTTCGTGCGGATGCAGTAACCGATTTCAAAGCAAGCGGTTCGGTCCTCGGCTATCTTCTCTTCGGCATTATCGCGCTCTCATGGGCGCTTGCCTATGCGGGGGTGTCTCCTCTGGCGGCGGTAAATGCAACGGACTACGTAGGCGGTTTCTTCCTCATCCTCACCGGCATTCTTCTCTTTGCGGTTGGAAAGATGCGGTTCACGCCGGTTATGTTTATCTTAACGGGATTTCTGGCAGTCATCAGTGTCTACGTTAGCGGTCCGCTCTACTATGTTGTCGGTGCCATGTTTATCGTGCTCGGCCTGTTTGCAATCCTTCGCAAAGAATCCAGAATCCTGCCGGCCGTCATGCTCATCATCTACGGATGTACGTATTTCTTTACGCCGGCCGCAGGAGAAGCCGGTCTGCCGGTTGTATCCATTATTCTGAACCTGATACCTGCCCTCATTGCCGTCTATCTGGCGTTTGCAGTTTTCTCGCAGCGGAAACTCCCTCTCTTCTAACTTTTTTTCCGGCCGATATCTTTTTCGGTGATAATCGGTAATAGTAATCAATATGAAGCATATTGCAGGCGTATTAATTCTCAGTAGTATCCTGATTTTAACCGCAGGGTGTGTTACGGATACCGACAAAATAGTCGGAACATGGGAGAGTAATGCAAGTTATATGTATTATGATAATGTATCATCCGGCTTATCCTTCATCTTTTATAATAACGGCAGCGGCCGGCTCATAGAAACCGATTCTGACGGTTCGATCGGCACGTTTCCGCTTGTGTGGAATTTGAGCGGTAATTCATATCAGTTTAGTATTTATGACTCGTTTATTCTTTCATCCGATGGGAAAACGCTGACCTCCAATCACGGATATACCTATACCGGAGGAGAGGGGTTCACCAACGGGGTGTGGGTTCAGCAGGGTTCGCCGGGGTATCAATATACATATGTGTTTAATGCGGACAAAACAGGAACCGAAACGCTTTCATGGGACGGAAGCAATTCCTCCTCATATGCCCTGACGTGGCAGGAGGGAACAAACGGAGTCTATTTCGTTGAGACTAACTACCCGTTCACCTTTTCTGCGGACGGAAAAACAATGACTGATTACGATGGAGTTGAATGCAGTGAATCCAACGGTGTCTGGGTCCAGCAGTATACCAGTGACTCGACGTATTACTATACGTATGAGTTCTTACGTGATGGTATATGCAGGATGAGTCAGTATTCAGTTCAGACGAAGGAGGCATACACGCCGTACTATTATACATGGTTCGATTCGGCTGACAATACAAGGATTATGATCACTACAACACCCTATAATATGGTTCTCCAAAGTGACGGAACAATGAAAGATATTGTTTCCGGGGATATTTTTAAAATAAAAAGTCATGCAGATCCGGTATCAGGGGTCGCTTTCTAAGCATGATCCGATAGAGAAGTATCAGCATCTCTCTTTTTTATTGAAGTCACGTATGTATGCGAGGCGGCTGTTTTTTGCATTCCGCCGCGAATACTACGAATTTTTTGATAGTTTTTCTCTCTCACCGAAAACAAAGCGGATACACGCCCCGTTCAAAAAATAAAGAAAACAGAAGCTTACGACTCCGTTTTAAAAATAAAGCTCAAATAACTAATAATTTTTTCGCAGTTTACACGAGGTTTATCTCTGACGGAGGGAAATGATGTAATATGAAACACAGCGGATTTGTAATCCTGATAATAGCCATCATCGGTGCTGTTATCGCTGTCGGCTCAATTGGAGCCGTCGTTGCATCGTCCTCCGACAAAACATCCCCGGAAGGGAACTGGGTCCTCGACTCAGATAAAAATATCACCCTGATAATCGGCAACGGTTCAATCTCCGGCAACAGCGGCGTGAACAACTACTTCGGCTCTGTCACCGTTGAAAACGGCAAACTCACCATCGGGCCGCTCGGCTCAACCATGATGGCCGGACCCGAAGACGCCATGAAAGCAGAATCTGAGTTCCTTACAGCGCTCAACAACGCAAGCAGCTACAAGATTGTTGATGGAAAACTCGTCATCACCGACGCAGCAGGTGCGGTCATCCTGACCTTCTCCAAAGTCACGGAATCAGCCGGCTCCCCGGTCGGCAGCTGGACCATTGCAGGAACCGATGTCACGCTCGAAATCGCTGAAGACGGAACCTTCTCCGGCACCGCCCCCGTCAACAACTACTTTGGAAACTGGAAAAATGAAAACGGCAAACTCTCCCTCAGCTCAATCGGTGCTACCAAAATGGCAGGACCTGTTGAAGAGATGAACAAAGAAACAGCCTTCTTTGAAGCGCTGGAGACCGCCGCAGGATGCAAAGTTGAAAATGGCACCATGACGCTCACCGACGCAGCAGGTGCAGTCATCCTGACCTTCGTCGCAGCATAAACCAATTCCAAACCCATCCACCCCAATCTTTTTTTATCGACTGCTTACGCTCCTTTTAAAAACTCCGCACACCCGCCTAACAGCCATCGATACAACGGCACATAGATAATCCCGTCCTCCTCCTTCTCCGTATCCTTGGTAATAATCACCCGTGCCCGCACCGCATCCCCAAACTCCGTTAAAAATTCCTCCGGCCCTTTCAGCTCACGCACGGGAATATCATCCGTATACCAGACATTCACCGCAGAAAGCGTAGTGTCTGCATGCTTCACCACAAAATCAATCTCATTCCTCTTCTTCCAGAAATACGGATCAAACTCATTCATACGCATGGATTAAATTCCTGCAGTATGTCAGAGAGTTTGGCGGCAGTCACACAAAAGCATGTGATTATAATCATATGCTTTTGAAAAACACCTGCCGGCGCTCCGCTCAACATTTATGCGAGGCGGCTGTTTTTTGCATTCCGCCGCGAATACTACGAATTTTTTGATAGTTTTTCTCTCTCACCGAAAACAAAGCGGATACACGCCCCGTTCAAAAAATAAAGAAAACAGAAGCTTACGACTCCGTTTTAAAAATAAAGCTCAAATAACTAATAATTTTTTCGCAGTTTACACGAGGTTTATCTCTGACGGAGGGAAATGATGTAATATGAAACACAGCGGATTTGTAATCCTGATAATAGCCATCATCGGTGCTGTTATCGCTGTCGGCTCAATTGGAGCCGTCGTTGCATCGTCCTCCGACAAAACATCCCCGGAAGGGAACTGGGTCCTCGACTCAGATAAAAATATCACCCTGATAATCGGCAACGGTTCAATCTCCGGCAACAGCGGCGTGAACAACTACTTCGGCTCTGTCACCGTTGAAAACGGCAAACTCACCATCGGGCCGCTCGGCTCAACCATGATGGCCGGACCCGAAGACGCCATGAAAGCAGAATCTGAGTTCCTTACAGCGCTCAACAACGCAAGCAGCTACAAGATTGTTGATGGAAAACTCGTCATCACCGACGCAGCAGGTGCGGTCATCCTGACCTTCTCCAAAGTCACGGAATCAGCCGGCTCCCCGGTCGGCAGCTGGACCATTGCAGGAACCGATGTCACGCTCGAAATCGCTGAAGACGGAACCTTCTCCGGCACCGCCCCCGTCAACAACTACTTTGGAAACTGGAAAAATGAAAACGGCAAACTCTCCCTCAGCTCAATCGGTGCTACCAAAATGGCAGGACCTGTTGAAGAGATGAACAAAGAAACAGCCTTCTTTGAAGCGCTGGAGACCGCCGCAGGATGCAAAGTTGAAAATGGCACCATGACGCTCACCGACGCAGCAGGTGCAGTCATCCTGACCTTCGTCGCAGCATAAACCAATTCCAAACACACCCACCCCAATCTTTTTTTATTCATCCGCACAGCGGATCTGATACATCCCGCCTCCGTCATGCGAAAAACAGCATTCGAAAAAAAGATGAAAAATAGATATATAATCCGGCTTACGCCGTGTTCTGTCCGGCAAGCAGATCCTTAATACTTGCCTCCAGAACATCCAGACCCTTCTTTACATCCGTCAGATTCTTTCCGCCGGTCAGAATAATCTTACCCGACGAAAACAGCAGCGCCACAATCTTTGGCTCCTTAATCCGGTACACCAGACCCGGGAACTGCTCCGGCTCATACTCAATCGCCTCAAGCGACAGCGTCGCCACCACCCTGTTCAGATTAATAAACCGTCCGATATCATAGGAACAGACAATATTCGTCACCGC